>NZ_LR134375.1:1102500-1407500 GCF_900637515.1 Veillonella dispar
TCCAGCTGCTTTAGCAGCTTCAAAGGCTGCATCACAATGAGGAATCAATGTTTTACGGTATGGCACATGCAAATTATCATCTAATGCAACGGATAAATTACTTAATTGATGTGTAATTAAACTTGTTACAAATAAAGATGCATGGCTCACATTTTGGACAGCCTCTTTAAATGGTACATGATTAGGTAAAACAGAACGTGCGTATTCTGTGGATACCATAACCTCCGGTACTACAACAGCAAAATGTAATTCCGATGGAACAGAGATGACTGTATTTAATACCTTTGTTTTTAAACCAGTAGCACAGCATAAGTTACCAAAAATAGCAGGTGCTACATTGTCTGGATGACCTTCCATACGGTTTGCAATAACCAATAGTTCTTCTTTTGTAAGGGGTTGTTTAACTAGTGCATTAGCTAGTAAAAGTCCACCTACGATGGCTGTACTACTACTGCCGAGTCCTCGAGAAGGTGGAATTAAGGTTTCAGACGTAATATGTCCGTATTGAATCGGTTCTTGGGCGGTAGCAAAAACTTGATCCATAGCAAATCCAATAAGGTTCTTTTTAGGATCTTCCGCGCGAAGAATATCGGCACCGAAACCTTCAAAGGTATATGTATATTCAGTAGCATTTGGATCTGGTGTAAAGCTAAAGATATTGTAAAGATTTAATGCTAATCCTAGGCAATCAAAACCTGGCCCGCAGTTGGCACTAGTAGCAGGCACTTGTACGCGAATGGTAATCATAGTTTAAGCTTCCATAATACGAATGACACTATTAACAGACTTAACGGAACGCAAGCTGTTAAAGGAGTCAATAAGATTTAAAATATAAGATCTAGGACATTTTGATGTAACAATTGCAAGAACCGCAGTTTCTGGATCCATATTGCGTTGAACAATAGATAACACAGAAATCTTTTGCTCTGCTAATTTTGCAGAAATTTTTGCTAATACACCTGTTTTATTATCTACTTCTAAACGCAAGTAGTAGCTAGATTGAATTTTGCCAGGAGAGTAAATGTTCTTTTGATCGTAATAGAATGGTTTCAAACGACCTGTTTCATTGTACGAAATATTTTTGGCTACTTCCATAATGTCAGATACTACAGAGCTACCTGTAGGCAAGCTACCAGCACCGCGACCATATAACATTACATCATCGATACCATTACCTTTTACATAAATAGCATTATAAGAGCCGCGAACGGATGCTAAAGGATGTGTTGTAGGAATAAATGCAGGGTATACGTTTAAAGATAAACCTTGGCTAGTTTCTTTAGCAATACCTAATAATTTAATATTGTAGCCAAACTCTTTACCGAATTTGATGTCTTCTGTATCTATACTAGTAATACCTTCTACAGATACATCTTCAAAGAAGATACGACGATTGAAGCTAATAGAGGCAAGAATAGCCAATTTACGTGCTGCATCTAGACCCTCAACGTCAGCTGTAGGATCCGCCTCTGCATAACCTAGATCTTGTGCTTCCTTTAGTACATCTTGATAGCTTAAACCTTCTTCAGACATTTTCGTTAAAATGAAGTTTGTCGTACCATTCATAATACCGATGATCTCAGTAATACGATTGCCCGCTAATGATTCATATAATGTACGGATGATAGGAATACCACCTAATACAGATGCTTCAAAACGCAAATCCACTCCATTTTTGCTAGCTAAATCTAATAGGTATGGGCCAGATTCTGCTAATAAATCTTTATTCGCTGTTACTACATTTTTCTTGGCCTTTAAAGCGCCTTCTACACAGTCTTTAGCAAAGGTTGTACCACCCATTAATTCCACAACCATTTGAATGGAATCATCTTTTAATACTTCATCAATATCAGTTACATATTGAGCTGTTTCAGGCAATGTAATATGGCTATATTTATCAGGATTACGCACAAAGATTTTAGAAATTTCTACATTAACACCTGTACGATTTCTAATTAACTCAGCATTATCTTGCAATAAATTAAATGTACCTTGTGCAACAGTACCAAAACCTAATAACGCAATTTTTATAGTGGTCATAATTGTCCTACTCTCTTCAATAGCCTATGCTTGGCCTAAAATTTCTACTTTAATAATGCCCTTCATAGAGCGAATATCTAATAATAAATCTTCTAATGATCCTTGTAAATCTTTCGTTTCAAAGGAAATGCTACTATTTGCAATCCCCTGTAAAGGAATATCTTGATTGATCGTCAAAATACTACCATTACGTTCTGCAATGGCTTTTAATACACTAGATAGCATGCCAGATTCATTAGACATGGAAACATAAATACTAACGATTTTACCTTGCGCAATTTCAAAAAATGGGAATACATAATCCTTGTACTTGTAATACGCAGAACGACTCAAATCCATTTTTTCAACTGCTTCATTAATCGTTTTAACTTCACCTAGCTTCAAAATCTCTTTTACCTTGATCGTCTTTTTTATCGCTTCTGGTAAAATATCTTCTTGCACCAGATAAAACTTATCTTTTTTTGGTTTAGTCATAGAACACACACTCCCTTATTGTTCTTTTGAAGTTTCTTGGGCCACAAATTGACGCCCATATAATGTTAATACTGCATACATACCGATAAAAAATGGCAAATATTCTGCCATAACTCGCCATGCTACAGCAACAATACCAACAGTTCCATTAGGTACAAAGGTACTAAACAATACTACAAATAGTCCTTCTGCAATCCCTGTTCCCCCTGGTGTTGGTGCGAAATATAAAATTAAATTTAATAGAATCATTCGATCTAATATATCAATGATAGGAATATCTGGTGTGAAAGCATACATCAATGCAGGTGCAATACAGTATAAGCATAATAAACTCAATCCAGACTCAATAAATACAATAAAGGATTGAATCGGTTGTTTATATAGTAATCCTAAACCTTGATTCAAGGTTTCTAATTTAGAGAGCCAATCTCTTGTTTTATGTGCTTTAAAACGTTGCGCTAAATTATATACAAATTGACGCATATATTTAGTCTGCAAGATATATGTACCTAAAAACGTGGCAATAACAGCTAATACAGCGAAAATTAACAGCATATCTCGTGAGATATAAGGGATTTCAATGGCATCACGTAAAAATACTAAAGGTAACATGATGACCAAGAACATAATAGAAAATACGGTGCGTATTAATACGATTGGCGTGCCTTTAGATATGGGTACACCATAACTTTTTAATACTAGAACTTGCGCTACAGCACCTCCACTGGCACCTGGTGTCAACATGGCCATAAAATAATTACTAAAAATTACGCGAAGTACCGCCTTTATGGATAGCTTGTACCCACCGATTTTTACAAGTCTTTGTAACCGTAGGCCATCAAAATACATACCTGCTGCTAAAGCTATCAAAGCTAATAATAAAGAAATACTATTAAATGATGAAATTGTTTTTAATGCATCTAAATCAATAGTGTAGTAAATGATACCAATTGACACAGCCAATAGTAAGAGAAACATAAAAATGCCTCTCTTCATCATTTTACTCATATCAAGTCTCCATAATTAATTAGCTCAATATTATGTTGTCTAATATATAAACGCGTATGGTTAGAACAAACAGCTTGTAATTCATCCTCCCAATGATAGCCCCATTTATATTGATTTCCCAAAATCGTATTATTTAAACCTGGATGGATCATCAATTCATGAGTACCTGATTTTTTAGATACGGATTTTAATATACCCATTAACGTTTTCTGGTTAATGTGTCCCCCGTTTACCATACCCCAAAAATATTGTGTGGAATACATACCATTATCCCGCACTGTAGGCCTTGCCTTTGCCGCTACAGTAGATAAACCGACCTTGCCTAGTAATCGCACTGGCGAGTACATATAATTGACAAATAAAGAGGATTCATCTGGAATGCGTATTGCATTAATACCATAGTGTTTAGCTTGCTCAATAACGATTGGTAGTACCGTTGGTAATACATGCATATGTTGATGACCATCAATATGCGTTACGTGCAAACCGGACTCCATGATCCGTTCCATTTGAGCGTGAATTTCTTTGCGCAACTCACTATAGTTAATCTTTCCAGTATAAATTCGTTTCATAAAATCGATATATGTTTCTGGAAAGACGCCTTCGGATGTAAGCAGAGATGGTACTTCAGATGGATTACATACCGGTTTTAGCCCACCTACTAAGGCGATATGAACACCAATGCCCAACTTAGGGTTATTTTTTGCCATACTTACGGCTTCTGTAAAAGCTTCGCCTCCCGCTAATAGAGAGGTGCTCGTAATGATACCTGTACGGTGGCCATCAATGACTGCAGCATTAACTGCACTATGAAGACCAAAATCGTCGGCATTTACTATTAATTTGGACATAGTTTTCTTCCTTTTCATTAAAAAAGGGGAGAACTTTGTTCTCCCACAAAGGATATATGTTATTGTACCAAATACAGAACTATAAAATCAATACAAAAGCCCCCTACTTGTATACTAGTAGAGGACTTTCGATATACTTATAAATTTTTATCATAAATACTTGATCTGATTCTCAAGTATTTTAATTATGACATCAATTGCTCTTGAGCTTTATACATACATAGAGCTGCTGCTACACTCACATTTAACGATTCAATGTCACCATACATGGGGATCATGATTCGGTGCTTACATAGATTCATAACCTCAGGTGTTACCCCATTCCCTTCATTGCCTAAAATCAACATACATCGTTTATCGTATGTAACCATGTTATAAGGTTTTGATTCCTCTAAAGCAGTTACATAGGTAGACATATTGGATTCTGCAATCAGATCATTAAGCATAGATAATGTCACGTCTTCATAGACAGGTATTTTATGTAACGCACTCATTGTGCTACGTACCGTCTTATCATTAAAAGGATCTACTGTACCTTTCATCAAGAATATGCCCTTCACACCTGCTGCTACAGCAGTACGTATAATCGTACCTAAATTACCGGGATCTTGGACACCATCTAGTGTAATATAAACACCATCTTCAATAGAGATAGATTCAATACTATGATTGGGTTTCGCTACTATGGCAATAATACCTTGTCCATTTACGGTATTATCGATTTTATCAAATATTGGATCTTGCGCAATATAAGTAGGAATTGATTGCATAGAATCTAAAGCTAATAACGCTTCGATATTATTATCTTTAAATTTAGACTCTCGTATAACAATTGTTTTTATTACACCATTAGATGAAATATCACGGATAGAACGGATACCTTCAACAATATACTCACCATGTTTATTACGATTTTTACGTTGTCCTAGAGAAACTATACGTTTAATAGTCTTATTATCTTTAGATTGGATAAATTCCATGCTAACTCCCGCTTTTTTGACGAATCCATAGATTATAAAAAGCCCTTTTTAACTCAATTAATTCTTTGAAAGAACCTTTTTCTATTATTTTACCATATTCAATATAAACAATTTCATTTGCTTCTTGTACTGTGGATAATCGATGAGCAATGCTTACGATTGTTTTACTACCACGAATATTTTCAATACTCGCTTGTATTTGTTTTTCCGTATGACTATCTACGTTAGCCGTTGCTTCATCTAATAATAGAATAGGCGTATTTCTTATGAGCGTACGTCCGAATGCTAGTAGTTGCTTTTGACCGTCTGATAATAGTGAACCTAAGTACCCTACAGGTGTATTATAGCCTTCTGGTAATTGTTCAATCATAGTATCTAAATTAACTTGTTTCGCTGCTTTTACCATTTCATCATGACTGATAGAAGTATCAAACAGCGTAAGATTATCTTTAATAGATCCTTTAAACAAATACGCTTGTTGGAATACATACCCCATTAAGTGACGGAGTACAGAGCTATCGTATTTAGCAATATCAATACCATTTATATAGATGGCACCCTTTGTAGGTTTATAAATACCCATTAATAAGGATAACAATGTGGATTTACCACTACCAGAGGGACCAACAATGCCTGTAAAATCACCAGACTTAATATGTAAGGTGAAATCTTGTAATGCATAGGTATCATTATTTTCATAAGAGAACCAAACATGATCAAATTCAATTGATTCAACAGGAATCAGTTCTTTCGGAACTTCATCGACCATATTCCGCTCTTTCTCTTCTAATAATGGTACTAATCGTTCAGCACCAGCTAATGAACTTTGCAATGAATTATATTTGTCCGCAATTTCCTTTAATGGCTGAAAGAATCGATCCATATATTGAATGAAAGCAAATACTGTACCTGCATCGGCTACAGAATCTATTAAATTTGTAGTAGTAAATATGACAATTAAAGCTACGAAAAACAAGCCATCAACGAGAGGTCTGAAAATAGAAAATGTTGTTACTTCAAATAGACCAGCTTCCAAAAAACCTTTGTTAACAGTTTCATATCTACCTTCTATGGCTTTTTCTCCACCGTAGGATTTAACTATAACAATATAGTTCAGCAATTCCTTAATGCTCGAATTGGAGGCTGCTACAGACCGTCTTACTTGACGAAAAGCCTTTCTGGAAAACTTTTGATATACCCAAATAATCCCGCCCATAATAGGTACTAAAATTGTCATAATAATAGCTAACGGTACATTAATGGCATACATGAAGGCTAATATACCAATAATCATTAATCCGCTACTAGCTAAGTTTAACAATACATCGGTATATAAGGTACGCAATGATTCCACATCATTAGTAATACGAGTTACCCAATTACCAATAGGCAATTTATAAAATTCATCATGTGGTTTATGTAGAATTTTTTGGAACACAATATGGCGAATATTATAGATAATTTTTTGACCAAAGCTTTTTAAAAAGTAATTTTCTACGAAAATAAAACATACACTACCAATGATTGTTAAGCCATATAAGACAGCATAATATTCAATGACATGAATATCATTAGTGGCAAATCCTAGATCAATTACTTGTTTTGTAAGATACGGTCTAAATAACAATAATATAAGATTTCCAGCGAGTGCAATCGTTGCTATTAATAAGATGCCTAAATAGGGTTTAATATATGCAGTTATATAGGAGAATAGAGCCCAATCATTTCTAACGTTATGCTTATTCATTATGACTCTCTCCTTTCTGCGCTTCATAGAGGGTTTTATATAATCCATTTCTAGTTAACAATTCTTCATGTGTACCCTCTTCAACTATATGCCCTTCATCAAAGACAATAATTTTATCTGCTTTTTCAATAACCTCTAATCGTTGCGAAATACATAATATTGTTTGATCATTTACCGTATGCAATGTGTCTAAAATGGTGTTAACGGTTACTGCATCTAACGCAGAGAAACAATCGTCTAATAATAAATATGGTGCATTCTTGTAAAAGCCTCGAGCCATATTAATGCGTTGTTTTTGGCCACCCGATAAGTCATGACCTTCCTCCGCAAGATTATGTAAATCATTATGTAAAAAATCTCCTAAATCTCTATATAAGTCTGCTTTTTTTGCGGCTACCTCAACCGATTCATGCATAGGTAAGTCTTTACCAAATTTAATATTATCTTCGATGGTAGTGCTCAATAAATAAGATTGAGTTGGCACATAAGCAATTGAGTTTCTAAGCTTAGATAATGGTATATCTGATATATCTTGATTTCCAAAATATATAGACTTAGGCGGACACTCTTGTAGACCAATAAGTAGTTTAAAGAGTGTGCTTTTACCAGAACCAGGTTTACCTACTATACCAATAAAAGAGCCTTTACGAATAGTTGTAGATACTTGAGATAACACATGCCCTTTAGAGTTTTCATAGTTAAAATCTAAATAACGTATATTGATATCTTCAAGTGGTAATACCTCCGTAGTGTCATCAATTGACTCGATTGGTAGACGTAAGAAGTCCGTAATACGATCTAAGGAGGCCAAACCTTTTTGGACAATAGAAATGAGCCCACCAAACCCAATTAAAGGTCCTACTATTAACATAATAAATGAATTTATGGTTACAAATTCACCTATAGTCATATTGCCTTCGACAGCTAGATGTCCACATATGAAAATACTAATACTAATACAAATAAAGGGTGCAATTCTTGTTAAAGGGGTTAGTACAGAATCTAATAATGCAACATCCATATTTTTCTTATAGTTCAATTTATTTATTTTTTCAAAAGAATTAGAAATAATACGTTCCCTATTAAAAGCTCTAATTACATCTATACCTTGAAATAATTCTTGGCCAAATTCTGTCATGTCACTATACGTTGCCTGCGCACTACGCTGTTTAGCACGTAATTTCCGACCTAACACAAAGATAGCTACAATGATGAAAAATACAGGTGTCATAATTTTGAAAGCTAATAGACCATCTATCTTTTGTATGAGAATAATTGATCCTACAATGGAATAAAATATGATATCCACCACAATCATTACACCTAAACCTAACGCTACACGAAGAGATGTAACATCATTCGTCATTAACGCCATTACTTTACCAGGTCCATTTGCCTCATAATATGTTGTTTTTATTTGTAATGCTTTTCTACACAAAATTTCACGAAAAAGGTACTCCATACGACGGATGGAACCAAGTAAGGTACGTCGTGAAATAACTTTTAGAATCGTTATGATAATAAATAATAGAATAAAGTAAATAATATAATTGACTAAGCCTTCTTTATTGTGACTTAGTGTATCGATGGCATTACCAATGAATTGTGGCACAAATAAAAATGCTATATCAATAGCAATTAGCATAGTTAAGCCGATGGCATAAACCCAGCCTTCTCGGCGGAAAAACTGCATAAATAGCTCTATAGGTTTCATAGGACCTCTCAGTTAAATTTCTATAATACAGGATTATCATTATTTAAATATACTCCTTATAGTATACACATTTTTTTCATATATCTTAATACACCTATACGTATATAATGTAGTTTATTACAATATTCTCTCATTAGTAGTTACCAATAATATAATTTTTATAATCTATAATAACACTATATCGAATTTTTTAGTTTACTTATAGTAATGTAAGTGTTATACTATGCATAGATACAAAACGTATCCTTATAAACATTAGAATTAAAACTCTTAGGAGGAATACAACATGGAAAAACGTACTGGCGTAGTAACATTTGCAGGTGGCCCTATCACATTGGTTGGTCCAGAAGTTAAAGTAGGTCAACAAGCTCCTGACTTCACAGTTTTAAGCAACGACTTACAACCTAAAACATTAAAAGATTTCGAAGGTAAAGTAAAAGTTATCTCCGTTGTTCCTTCCCTTGATACAGGCGTTTGTGACGCTCAAACTCGTTGGTTCAACCAAGATGCTACTGCACTTTCTGATGATGTTGTAGTATTGACAATTTCTATGGACTTGCCTTTCGCTCAAAAACGTTGGTGTGGTGCTGCTGGCGTTGATAAAGTTATTACTCTATCCGACCACAAAGATGCTTCCTTCGGTGAAAACTATGGTTTCTTGATCGAAGAACTTCGTCTTTTGACTCGTGGCGTAGTAGTAATCAACAAAGAAGACAAAGTTACTTATGTTGAATATGTACCTGAAGTAACTCAAGCAGTTAACTTCGATGCTGCATTAGAAGCAATTAAAGCTGATATCTAATTCTTAGATATGCTGTTGATTATACTGTGGTGTAATCGAAAAAAGACCGTACGGTGTACGGTCTTTTTTATGTGGTATAGTATTTAAAGTTTTATTGTAGGTGAATTATAATGTGGATTCGTATTTCTAAACTATTATTAACGATAAAAAATATAGCCCTTATAGGCGTTGGTATTTCACTTTGTATTGCCCTTATCAATACATTAATAAGTCTCGGCTATGTTACGTGGGCAAATATTCAAGGATATAGCACATACTCCTTATTAATTGAAGAATTAATTACCTTCTTCCTATACTTTGAGTTTATTGCACTCATCGTAAAATACTTTAAAAATAACTTCCACTTCCCTCTTGATTTCTTTTTGTATATTGGGATTACAGCAATTGTAAGACTTCTAATTATTGACCATGAATCTGCATTTGATAATTTAATTTGGTCCGTTGCGATTCTTGTACTCGTATGTAGTTTAGTATTAGTAGAAAAATTTATTGGACATAATGAGTAATAGCCTTAAGAACTAAATTATAAAAAGTTAATATGAATAAAAGGGCTCCTACAAATGTAGGAGCCCTTTTTGAGCAATTAAATCAATCGATATTAGAAGATATTTTTTGCATAGTTAGCATATTTAGCTTCTAATTCTTCCATTTTATCGTTCATTTCAATTTGTAATTGAGATGCTAAGTCATATTCACCGTCATTAAGTGCATCGATTAAACGAGTGAATAAAGATTTGCGATCATCGCTATCTTTAGCAAGATAGAAACGTAAATCGTTAACTTCTGCAAAACGTTTATCATCTACACTATTACGGCTATCAGTATGAATAGCTACCATTTTACGAACAGTATCAAGATTACTAGGGATTAAACGATGTGCTAATACAAGTTTCCAACGTTTCAAAATAGATGCAATGAAGGAATCCATCAAGTCCTTAGCAAACGCATTACCTTGAGCCAATGTTTCAACTAATTCAGGATTGTTTTGGTAACCTTTAATATTTTCCCATACAGTAGCTGGTGCAATACCAAACATTTGATTACGTTCTTCTTGAGTGAAATCATCGAATACGTCTTTTTCTGTACGGTATGCACGGTTTGTAGCAAGGTATTCAGCTGGTTCACCAACTTCTTTAGAAAGTTCTGCTTCCAATTGAGCTTGTGTTTTACCAGATGTAATAGCATATTTCATACCATCAAATGCAGAGATGAAAATCAATGCCAATGCAGTGTATGTATTTGTATAAGGGTTTGGAGAACGCAATTCATAACGTGTTGCCATAGGATTATCGATATCGCGAATCAAACCACAAAGGATTGTACGGTTACGGCTAGGTTCAGAAGGATCAGTACCTAAGGATGTAACGATACATACTGGAGCTTCGAAACCAGGTTTCAAACGATTTAAGGAATCTGTAGTAGAGCTGATGAATGGATTGATGGCTTCATAGTGTTTCAATAGACCCATGATTGCACCAATACCTAAGGAGCTAGCAGATTCTTTACGCATATCTTCTGGGCTGAACAAGTTAAGAAGTTTACCAGATTTCAATTTAGCCATAACACCAAAGTGTGTATGTTCGCCAGAACCAGCTACACCAATAATAGGTTTAGCATTGAATGTTACATCAAGACCATTTTCACGGAATACTTCACGAACGATAATACGAGCTTGTAATTCATTATCTGCTGTTTGTAATGGGTTACCAGAGAATTTCCAGTCGATTTCCAATTGTTCTAATACAACTGCTTCATGACCATCTTCATCAAGTTTAGCTTTAACGCCACCTACTTCTTTATGACCCATTTCTGCTTCCATACCATATTGATCAAGACGTTCTACGGCTTGTTCTAATGCAGTACGAACTGTACCATGAGTACGTTGCCAGTATTGTTCTTGTAATTTTTGGGATACGGATAATTCTTTTTTAGTAACTGTTCTAGATGGAGTTTTTACCCAGAATTCCAACTCAGTAGCAGATGTAAAGATAATATCTACAACATCATCAGCTTTCACATGAGGCATACCAGGAAGACCATGTTCTTTAATCAAAGATAATAATTCTGCACGAACATAGTCACAGCTATTTTTTAAGATAGAACGAGAATCAACATAACGGTAGTTATGCATCAAGAATGCAGGAATACGAAGTGTACCAGTTGGTAAACCTGTTGCTTCATCGATATTTTCATAGTTATAATCAACGAACCAGTTTACACTTGGGTCGCCCCACATATCAACACGCGCATTATTCAATGTTGCAATATTTGTAAGTACTACAGAAGAACCATCTGTTTGAACAGCACGACCTTCGAAGAATGCTTCATAATCATCAAAGAATGCTGCCATAGGGATTTTTTCATCTGTATCATTACCAGCCAAATCAATACCTACAAGAGATACGAATTTAATTTCTGGATGTTGTTCTAATAGCGCAAGAACACCTTCCTTACCATATTGACCAGCTGGAATATAATACAATAAATCTTTAGTATTTGTCATAATGGTTCCTCCTAAAAATAAAAAGACTCCAACAAATAGATATATATTTCATATATCTACAGTGGAGTCTTCGTTGACCAATTATTTTGTTGAACCCATAATATCATATAGTGAAAATACATGTCAATAACTTTCTATAGAATTTCATAATTCTCTTATCTATAAGTTTAAGGATTCTATTTTTATAAATTCAATATACTAACTATATAATACATTTACTTGTCTATTTAACAATATATTAACCAAGTAACTCTTTAACGATATTATTAACTATCTTGCCATCCGCACGGCCTTTAGTTTTAGGCATTACATGTTTCATAACATTACCCATATTTACAGCATCGCCACAGGCAGTAATAGCTTCTTTAACAACTGTACGAATTTCATCTTCACTCATTTGAGCTGGTAAATATTTTTGTAGTACAGCCATTTCTTCTTTTACATGAGCGATTAAATCTTCACGGCCCGCCTTTTCAAATTCAGTTAAGGAGTCTTGACGAGTTTTCATTTCTTTTGCCAAAATACCAAGAATACCATTATCATCAAGCTCAACTTTATCATTGATTTCAGTATTTTTAATAGCACTGTTAACCATTCGAATTACAGAAAGCGCAGTTTTGCCTTCTTCGCGTGCTTTCATAGCGGCTTTCATATCTTCTTTTAATTGATCTTTTAAGCTCATTGTATCCTCCTGATCTATTTTAATTAGTAATAATCTACATCATACTATTATAAAGGTTAATCTTTACAGCATGCAAAGATATAACACATTTAATCATACTACATTATTATATTATAGATAAAATAATATAAAGAAACCCTAATCCTGGATTTCATGAAGCCATGAAAAGGCAGAATTAGGGTAATCATCTTATGCTCTGAATTTGCGTTTTCTTGCTGCTTCAGATTTTTTCTTTCTTTTTACGCTTGGTTTTTCGTAGTGTTCGCGTTTTCTTACTTCAGACAAAACACCCGCTTTTTGGCAGGAGCGTTTGAATCGACGAAGAGCACTTTCAAGCGTTTCGTTTTTACCGACTTTGATTTCAGACATCTATATCCCTCCCTCCAAAAATAATCTCGGGAAGTGCTGATAATTTACATACGCACATATAATATTATATGTATAGGTATAGATGTTGTCAATATTTTCCGGTATATTTTATAGGAATTTTAATAAGTATTATAAAAAGAATACATTATACCTAATATTAAGCTTCTGGCCAGCCCATTTCTTCGCCACCTAAAAGGTGAGCATGCATATGGAAAACAGTTTGACCTGCTTTTTTACCAGTATTGAAGATCAAACGATAACCATCTTTAGAAATACCAAGTTCTTTAGCTACATCACGAACGAATGGCAATAAACCTTCTACATAGTCTTCATTATTTTCGTTAAGATGAGCAATATTGGAAACATGGTTTTTAGGTACAATTAAAACATGTACTTTTTTCACTGGTTCAATATCATGAAATGCATAGAATTTATCGTTTTCTAACACTTTTTTAGATGGAATTTCGCCATTGATAATTTTACAGAAAATGCAGTCACTCATACTATAACTCCTTATTCAATAATCAAATAATTATCTTCTAAACCTACAACAGTACCTCCGATGAGATCACCAATTTTATGTGTCCCATCAGATTTAACTTTACCATTTACATACTCATTTGTTAAGCCCATGTAGTATCCATTCTCTTCCTTTTCGATGAGAATCTCACCAGGCTTACCAATACGAGATTTTGCGTATGCTTCATAGCCAGATTGGCTAAGCCCATTCAAAAGTGCTACACGGGTTTTCTTTACAGCTTCTGGTACTTGATCTGGCATAGTAGCTGCAGGTGTGCCTTCACGAATAGAGTATGGGAAGGCATGAATATGGGTAAATCCAATTTCACGAACTGTATTTAAGGTTTCTTCAAAGTCTTCATCTGTTTCTTGCGGGAAACCTGCAATAATATCTGTCGTAATTGATAAATCCTTAATACGAGAACGTAAACTTGCAATCAAGTCTTTATATTCTTGCAATGTATAATGGCGTTTCATCAACTTTAATACATGATCAGAACCGGCTTGTAGCGGTAAATGCAAATGTGGACAAACACGTTTATTAGTAGCCATTAATTCTACTAACTCATCAGAAACTTCTACTGATTCAATGGACCCGAAACGAATGCGGTATAAATCAGGAATCTCTAATAAAGCTTTGACTACATCGGCTAATGTAGGGCGACCTGGCAATTCAACACCGTAATTCCCCAAATGAATACCCGTTAATACGATTTCATGGAATCCATGTTCTACTAATCGTTTTGCTTCTTGTACAATATCATCAACTTTACGAGATTTTAATTTTCCTCGAGTATAAGGAATGATACAAAATGCACAGTAGTTATTACAACCTTCTTGAATTTTCATGAAAGCACGAGCTTTATCAGATTCATTACCATATAATGGCATTTCTTCAAAGTTGGATTCGTTCATGATATCCCGTACAGCATTGATTTGACGCTCTGTAGATTCCAATTGTTCTACGAGCTCAACGATTTTTGACCGGTTATTGGTACCGATAACGAGATTAACACCATCGATAGCAGCAATTGCATCTGGATCAAGCTGAGCATAACAACCAGTTACAATCACATAGGCATCTTCATTTTGACGCTTCGCTTTGCGAATCAATTGACGGGATTTCTTTTCCCCCATATTCGTTACAGAACATGTATTAATTACATAGATATCTGCTTTTTCATCGAAGTCTACAGCTTCGTAGTTATTTTGTAAAAATAAACCTTTCATAGCATCTGTATCATATTGATTGACACGACACCCTAAGGTTGTAAACGCAACGGTTTTCATTGCACCTCTCTATTCTTGTTTAATTTATAGTTCTAATTCATATCGAATCATCGCTAATGATCCAATAGCAGCCGTTTCAGCTCGCAAAATAGTATTACCAAGGGAAACTGATTTTCCACCACTCTCTATAATAGCATTGATTTCGTTCTCTTGATAGCCCCCTTCTGGACCAATACAAATTAGTATGTCTGTAATTGACTCATCAGAGTTGACCTGTGAAAGAACATCTTTAATAGTATGTCCATCTTCATTTTCATAGGCTACCAATTTTAATGCATCAGATTCTATTTCTAATACTTGTGAAAGTTTTTCCCCCACTACAAGTGTTGGCAGTTGATTTCGACCACATTGTTGAGCTGCTTCTAGCATTATTTTCTCCCAACGAGTAGCCTTTGTTTGTAATTTCTTGTCATCATATTTAGCAACAGAATTAGCGGTAGATACAAGATAGACTGTATCAATATTTAACTCTGTCGCCTTTTGTAGAACCCATTCCAGCTTTTCACCTTTTAATAAAGATTGAACAAGGATAGTACGATAAGAAGATACATTTGACTCTACGTATTCAATAAGTTTTGCTTGAGCTTTGCCATCTATTTCTTCTGTAATTTGATATGTACCACACCGATTGTCGCTGCCGGTTACAGTTATGGGCTTCTCCATATTATGACGAAATACATGTAACACATGATGTGTCACATCTGTCGGTAATTCTATGGTTTCATCTAATGGTGTATGAATAAAAATCTTTTTCATCGCTTTTCTAGCGCAAATGTATGCCAAGGCCCTGCAATGCGCTCCTCAATAATATGCCAATTAGCCTCAATATATGGCATGATTTCATCATAACGATTATCTATAATACCACTAATGATTAAAATGCCTTGATCATCCAGTTTCTTACCAATTTGAGGTAATAATATTTTGAGTGGATCTACGGTTAGATTCGCTAAAATTATTTGAGCAGTACCATTGAAATCACTATCCAAATTACCACAAATTATTTCAGCTGATACATGATTATTCTCACAGTTAATACGCGCTTGATTTGCAGCATACTCTTCAATATCAATACCAACTAAATGTTTGATGCCTAACTGAGCTGCTACCAATAAAAGGATACCAGTGCCAGTACCAATATCTAAACAAGTAACAGTGTCAAGATCCATAGATTCACTATAAGATTTCAATAACTCTGCACAAGTCCGTGTAGTCTCATGGGATCCAGTACCAAAAGAAATATCTGAATCGATTTCAATAATAGTTTTATGATCCACATTATCGTATTCCTGCCAAGCTGGTTTAATAATCAAATTTGGTAGGATTTCTGTGGGTTCAATATATTGTTGCCAAGAATTAAGCCATGTAGATTCATCTAATATATTAGCATTAATTGATGTAACACTAATATTTGCCTCTGTAAGACGATTTTCTATATCTGACTTAATTGTATCTACATCCAAAGATGGATCCGCATACATTGTTAATTTAATTAAATTGGGCTGATTTTCTACATCTTCTTCTATAATTCCATTGTCTGCATAATCGTCAAAAAGAGTAGTCACCTCATCGGTGGCTACTCTTTCACAGACAATGGATACTTCTATCCATTGCATATATGCTCCTTTATAGGGAATGTGATGGAACAAACCATTCCTTCACATGAGCTGTTCATTTAGTCAAACAGTCCTTAATTTTTTCAAAGAGACTCTTGCTCACTTGTAAGTTATTTACATCTTCGTTGCTTTCATTTGCAAAGCGTAATAATAACTCACGTTGAGTGTCTGTCAACTTCTTAGGCGTTTGGACAGTTACTACAATATGTTGGTCCCCCCGTTGTTTAGGGTTACGCAAATATGGAATACCTTTGCCCTTTACGCGGAATGCCGTTCCCGTTTGAGTACCTTCCGGAATCTTTAACTCTACTTTACCATCTAAGGTGTTAACTTGTATAGTCGCACCTAATGCTGCTTGAGCAAAGCTAATATTTACACGGCTAATAACGTCATTACCATTTCGTTCAAATTCCTTATGAGGACGAACGAAGATATACACGTAAAGATCGCCTTTTGGACCACCTAAGATACCAGGTTCACCTTCATTAGCAACGCGTAAGCGGGAACCACTATCTACACCTGCTGGAATTTTGATAGAGATTTTACGTTTTGCCAACATTTCACCTGTTCCACGACATTTGGAACAAGGTTTTTCGATGCTTTTACCAGTACCATGACAGCGGGAACAAGTGCGAACGGATTGCATACGTCCAAATGGAGTATTTTGAATAACCGCTTCTTGGCCAGAACCATGACAGTTTGGACAAGTATCGACACGAGATCCTGGTTCACCACCAGTACCATGACAGTGATCACATTCTTCATGACGATGCACTTCTATTTCCATAGATTTACCAAAGGCTGCATCTTCAAAGGAAATATCAATATCTTCGCGCAAGTCATTGCCTTTTTGAGGGCCTTGTTGTTGGCGTCCACCGCCAAACATGCCACCAAAAATGTCGCCAAAGATATCACCAAAGCCGCCAGCTTGACCACCGAAACCGCCAAAGCCACCTTGGAAACCACCGGCGCCAGCGCCGCCTCCTTGTTTGAAGGCGTCGTGGCCGAATTGGTCATATTGAGCTTTTTTTGTTTCGTCAGACAATACTTCGTAAGCTTCGTTAGCTTCTTTAAACTTTGCTTCCGCTTCCTTTGGATTATCTTTATTTACATCTGGATGGTATTGGCGTGCCTTTTTACGGAAGGCTTTTTTGATTTCATCTTGAGAGGCATTTTTGCTAACCCCTAGGATGTCATAATAATCACGTGCCATTAGTTACCAACCCTTCTTATTTCTTGTCGTCATCCACTACTGTGTAATCAGCATCAACTACATTGTCATCAGATTTTGTTTGTTGTTGACCTTGATCTGCACCACCAGCTGCTTGTTGAGCTTGTTGTGCTGCTGCATACATTTGTTCTGCTAATTTATGTAATGGTTGTTCCAAAGCTTCACTATCTTTTTTGATGTCTTCGATGTTGCCAGCTTCGATAGATTTTTTCAATTTATCTTTTGCTTCTTCAACTTCTTTCAATAAAGCAGTATCGCCTTTACCATCAAGTTCTTTCAATGCTTTTTCAGCTTGGTATACCAAGGAATCTGCATTGTTTTTAACATCTAATTCTTCTTTTCTAGCTTTATCTTCTGCTGCATGAGCTTCAGCTTCTTTAACCATGCGTTCGATTTCGTCTTCTTTCAAGCCGCTAGAAGAAGTAATTGTAATTTTTTGTTCCTTTTGAGTACCCAAATCTTTAGCTTTTACGTGTACGATACCGTTAGCATCGATGTCGAATGTTACTTCGATTTGTGGAACCCCACGAGGAGCTGCTGGGATACCATCCAAGTTGAAGCGACCCAATGTTTTATTATCGGCTGCGAACTCACGTTCACCTTGCAATACATGGATATCTACAGATGGTTGGTTATCTGCTGCAGTGGAGAATACTTGAGATTTAGATGTAGGAATTGTAGTGTTACGATCGATAATACGTGTGAATACACCACCCATTGTTTCGATACCAAGAGACAATGGAGTTACATCAAGTAACAATACGTCTTTTACTTCACCTACTAATACACCACCTTGAATAGCAGCACCGATAGCTACACATTCATCAGGGTTAACATTTTTAGTTGGTTCTTTACCCAATACTTTTTTAATAGCTTCTTGTACAGCTGGAATACGGCTAGAACCACCAACTAACAATACTTTATCGATATCGGATGCAGATAAACCAGCATCGTTCATAGCTTTACGAGTAGGTTCAATAGTAGCTTGTACCAAATCAGCTGTCAATTCTTCGAATTTAGCACGAGTCAATGTTACATCCAAGTGTTTAGGACCTGTAGCATCAGCTGTGATGAATGGCAAGTTGATATTTGTGCTAGCTACGCCAGACAATTCAATTTTAGCTTTTTCAGCAGCTTCTTTTAAACGTTGGTCAGCTAATTTATCATTAGATAAATCGATACCAGTTTCTTTTTTGAATTCTTCAATAAGGTAGTTCATGATACGTTGGTCGAAGTCATCGCCACCAAGATGGTTATTACCAGATGTTGCCAATACTTCGAATACGCCATCACCAAGTTCAAGGATAGATACGTCGAATGTACCACCACCAAGGTCAAATACAAGAACTTTACCGTCTTCATCTTTATCTACACCATATGCAAGAGCAGCTGCTGTAGGTTCGTTGATGATACGAAGTACTTCAAGACCAGCAATCGCACCAGCGTCTTTAGTAGCTTGACGTTGAGCATCTGTAAAGTATGCAGGAACTGTAATAACAGCTTGTTTTACAGGTTCGCCCAAGTAAGCTTCTGCATCAGCTTTGATTTTTTGAAGAATCATAGCAGAAATTTCTTGTGGTGTATAAGATTTACCTTCTACAGTTACTTTGTAGTCAGTACCCATGTGACGTTTAATAGAAATGATTGTGTTTTCTGGGTTAGATACAGCTTGACGTTTAGCTAATTGACCAACTAAACGTTCGCCATTTTTTGCAAAACCAACAACGGAAGGAGTTGTACGCGCGCCTTCTTGGTTAGTAATAACCGTAGGTTCGCCGCCTTCCATAACCGCAACACAAGAGTTTGTAGTACCTAAATCAATACCAATTACCTTTGCCATAATATATGCCTCCTAAAACCTTTATAATCTATTCAACAACTTTTACCATTGCTGGACGAATACAACGACCATCAACAGTATAGCCAGTTTGCAATACTTCACATACCGTATCAGATTCATATTCATCTGACGGCACTCGCATAATTGCTTGATGGAAATTTGGATCAAATGGTTTGCCAACCGCATCGATAACGGCTAAACCATGTTTAGATAACATAGCCATCAAATTTTGATGAATCATGATAAATCCATCAAGGAATACCTTAGCATCACCTTCTGCTGGACTTTGAACAGCTCGTTCAAAGTTATCTAATACAGGAAGTAAATCTGTAAGTACATCCCCTTTAACATATCCTGCAAGTTGCTCTTTTTCTTGGTTAGTACGACGTTTGAAGTTTTCAAAGTCAGCTTGCAAACGCTTATACCGATTATCGAAATCTGCTTTAAGCTCATCTAATACGTGAGCAGCGTCAGCAACAACTTCTTCAGTTTCTTCCACAGCCGGTTCCTCTACATTAGTAGCATTTGCTGTTTCGTCTACTGTTTCTTGTTTAATGTCTTGTTCTTCAGCCATTATATACCCTTTCTATTTTTGTTCTTTTACCATAGATTCCATCATATGTTTCATGTGAGACAACATTCCAATAATACGACCATATTCCATACGTGTCGGTCCTAGAATAGCAAGTGTACCAATAGGCTGATCTTGATTTGTGAAATCAGCTTGTACCACACTCATAGAATGTAGTGCTTCAGTATCATTTTCATCGCCAATCTTTACCTTCACAGGTGTAGGTGAATCATCCTTTAAAAGTTGTCCCAATTGATTTTGCTCTTCCACTAATGAAAGTAAGGGTTGTACTTTTTCAACAGACTTAAACTCTGGTTGATTTAACAACTCCGTGGTACCTACAGAATAGAACAACTTACGTTTATTAATTGCTCGTAATAATGTTTCTGAAAGGATCATCAAAATCCCTTGGGGTCCTTCCATATGAATCAAAAGTGTTCCTAACACTTCAGCCGTTACATGACCAATACTTACATTCTGTAATGCATTGCTAAATTGCATAGCCAAACTTTGTAATACATCAGGCGAAACGCCTTCAGTAAAGTACATCAATTCATTATCAAGAGCTCCTGTCTCAGTAATGACAACCATAACTGCTTGATGTGAATCGAGGGGCAACACATGAATGTATTTGATTAATGCTCTATCATGAGCTGGAGCTAAGAATAAACTCATGCTATGGCTTACTTGTGATAATAATTTAGCCATATTTAAGAAGAGCTCACTCGTCGATCCATTGGAATGTTTCCATAACATTTCAATTTTTTCAGCATCCTGTAATGGAACAGGTTGTCGACTCAACATAGAGTCAACATATAAGCGATAGCCTTTTGCTGAAGGAATACGTCCAGCCGATGTATGAGGTTGCTCTAAATAGCCTAACTCCTCTAAATCGGACATTTCATTTCGCACTGTTGCCGGACTTATACCAAGATTATAATTCTTGGCAATGGTTCTTGACCCTACCGGTTCAGCAGATTTAACGTAGTCTTCAATTATGGCTCGCAAGATGCGCTGTTTTCTTTCATCCATAATGACACCTCTTGTTAGCACTCATAAACTTTGAGTGCTAATCGCATGTATAATATTATCACATTGGAAAAAATTGTCAAGCAAAAAATCCTTAAAAAGTCAAATAATATCTATTTAGTCAAAAAGACAATTCAATATTTTTGATTAATTAGTCAAAAAATCAAAGTGTAACAATAAGAAAACACTTATACTATCTACGTTTATGTCATATCCTAAATTTTCAATCTTAGAATATGTTGGTCTAATAAAATTTATGTTATTAAGACCTGAAATAGTATAAGTGTTAATATTTGTAATAATTCTATTGTAATTTTATTGTTAATGAACTCTTAGTTAGATTACTTTCTAGCCATGCACATTTATAGATTAAGAACCATATACCAGAACCATAAATCAATGAGAAGTATAAATATAATAATTTATAGTTCTACACCTTCTAATGGATTACCAAGTCGTTCTAAGAGTTTTCCCATACGCTCACGTGGTTCCCCATGTTCCGCATACCAATCAACTAAAATATCTACAGCTTTTTTAGATTGCTCTACAGTAAGCTGTCTAGCCAAAATTTTGCCAGCTTCTGGTCTCATACCTGTATTACCGCCAACAGCCAACATAAAACCTTGGGATGTACCAATAAAAGCAATATCTTTTACCATTGCATCTGGACAGTTACGACCACATCCACTGATGCCAATTTTGCACTTATGTGATGTTTTTCGGCCGTAATGTTTTCTCTCTACATAATCAGCTAACTCTTTTGTTTCCATTTGGCCATTTTTACAATAGCCTTTACCAACGCAAGCAATTAAGGAATTAACCCCTCTATGAATAACCGTAGTTACACCTTCAGGTAATTCGGAAATAAGCTGTTCCTTATCTTCTTTTTCAATACCTGTAATTTGTATACCTGTTACAACATGACGAAAGGATCCACCATATTTTTCAGCTAATTCTATGCATGCCTTCATTTGGTCTAAACTAAATTCATTATGTAAACCGTGTAAAATAACCGATGTCTTCATCGTTCCTCCTCAAATCTAGCATGCTTATTCATCATCATCCTATTTATACTAACATATTAGATTTTGAGAAACTGTGAAAAATTACTCACGAATAAATTGACTAAATACATAGTTACCATGTTTTGCCCCTTCCGAGGTTAAATGATAACTATCATTTTCATATTCTAATAGGTCTTTGTTAACTAAATCGTTCAAAGTAGTACTAAATAAATTAACCACAGATATGCCAAATCGCTTTTTAAACGTATGTTCATTAAGGCCCCATTTAGTACGAAGTGCTAAAAAACAAAAATCCTCTTGGGCCCGCTCTACCGTAATAGTCTCCGTATCGATAGTAGGCATAGTATATCGATCAACAGCTTGTATATAAGGCATAACATTACGATTGTTACTGCGACGAACTCCGTCATAAAAAGAATGAGCACCTGCACCAAATCCTAAATAATCTACATAGTGCCAATACTTTAAATTATGACGACTATAGGAATTATCCTTACTGAAATTAGAAATTTCATATCGTTCAAAACCTAAATCTTTTAACCCAGCCATCATCATGTCATACATAGATTCATCAATGGTTTCACTAGGAATAGAAATAAGGTTCTTATCTACTAAATGATATAAATAAGTCCCTACCTCAACTTGAAGTCCATACGTTGAAATATGATTAATTGGCAAGTCTTTTACAATATCTAAATTATGTTGAATATCCTCTAAGGTTTGTCGTGGCAAACCATAGATTAAATCAATATTAATATCAGTAAAGCCCGCCTCTTTAGCATCGTAAACAGCTTGTTTAGCCTTTTCACCATTATGACTGCGATGCAGCATAGTAAGCGCCTTATCATCAAAGGTTTGAACACCAAAACTAATGCGATTAAAACCAAGATTAACTAACTTAGTTAGATACTGTAAATCTACTTCCCCAGGATTTGATTCAATAGTCATATGACAATCATCTGTAATTGTAAACGTACTTTTGATTTTATCTACAATCATCTGTAACTGTTGAATTGATAATTCAGTAGGCGTACCACCACCAAAGTAAATAGTATCAATAGGTCTAGATTTAGACTCTGGGTGTTCTGTAACCCATAAATCTATTTCTTGTACTAATGCATATACATAGGTTTCGTAATAATCTTGTAAATTTTGATAAGCTGGAAAATCACAGTACATACATTTCTGTTTACAAAAAGGGATATGGACATACAGGCCCATATCCCCAAGTGCAGACAGATTCAGAGTATTAGAATCTGTTTTCATTATATTAGTCCTCAACTTTGAGAATAGCCATGAATGCTTCTTGTGGAATCTCTACAGAGCCCACAGACTTCATACGTTTCTTACCGGCTTTTTGTTTTTCTAGCAATTTACGTTTACGAGAGATATCGCCACCATAACATTTTGCTAAAACGTCCTTACGCCAAGCTTTTACAGTTTCACGAGCTACAATTTTAGTACCTACTGCTGCTTGAATAGGAATTTCAAACATTTGACGAGGAATGAGTTCTTTTAATTTTTCCGCTAGTGCACGACCACGTGTAGCAGCACGGTCTTTGTGTACGATAATGGACAATGCATCTACAGGATCACCATTTAATAGAATATCCATCTTAACCATCGGAGATTGTTTATAACCAATCAATTCATAGTCTAATGATGCATAACCCTTTGTAGCGGATTTTAACTTATCAAAGTAATCGTAAATGATTTCACTTAAAGGTAAGTGATACACAACAGATACACGTGTTTCATCCAAATATTCCATGGATTGATATTCACCGCGTTTATCTTGAGACAATTCCATAATAGTGCCAACAAAATCTTTAGGTACGATTGTAGTAGCCTTTACATAAGGCTCCTCAATGTAGTCGATTTCTGTTGGTGGTGGTAATTTAGCAGGATTGTCCACTTCGAGCATTTCCCCATTTGTCTTGTAAACCTTATAGTTTACAGATGGAGCAGTTGTAATAAGGGATAAGTTATATTCACGTTCCAACCGTTCTTGAATAACATCCATATGTAATAGGCCGAGGAAACCACAACGGAATCCGAAGCCCAATGCCAAAGATGTTTCTGCTTCGTATTCTAAAGCAGCATCATTAAGTTGTAACTTTTCAAGTGCATCCCGAAGATTTTCATAGTCTTTAGAATCTGTTGGATATAAGCCACAATAAACCATAGATACAGCTTTGCGATAGCCAGGTAATGGTTCTGGAGCTGGGTTACTAGCTAATGTTACAGTATCAC
The DNA here is from genome assembly GCF_900637515.1 of Veillonella dispar. NCBI lineage: Bacteria > Bacillati > Bacillota > Negativicutes > Veillonellales > Veillonellaceae > Veillonella > Veillonella dispar. The sequence continues at coordinate 1,127,045 of NZ_LR134375.1, forward strand.
CAACGTGACAATCAGCTACATTCTTAATGCTAGCCGCAATACAACCTACAGAGCCACATGGTAACTCCTGAACAGGTACAAGATTTGGTGTAAAGATACCAAGTTCTGTTACATCAAAATCCTTTTTATCATGCATCATACGGATTGTATCTTTTGCTTTAATCGTACCTTCTTTTACACGTACATAAGCAATAGCGCCTTTATACGCATCAAAACGGCTATCAAAAATCAAAGCTCTAGTTGGTTCATCAGATTTATCTGGCGGTGCAGGCACCTTATTTACGATAGCTTCCAAAATATCTGGAATGCCAATACCAGATTTAGCAGAACATAAAACTGCTTCTGATGCATCTAAACCAATAATATCCTCAATTTCATGTTTAACTCGATCAGGATCTGCAGAAGGCAAATCAATTTTGTTAATAACAGGAATGATTTCAAGATCATGTTCTAAAGCGAGATACACATTTGCCAACGTTTGTGCCTCTACACCTTGTGCAGCATCTACTACGAGTAATGCGCCTTCACAAGCTGCAAGAGAACGAGATACTTCATAGCTGAAATCCACATGGCCCGGAGTATCAATAAGGTTCAATGTATATTCTTCACCATCTTGTGCTTTATACAAAATGCGAACAGATTGGGCTTTAATGGTAATGCCCCTTTCCCGTTCTAAATCCATAGAGTCTAGAACTTGGGCTTCCATTTCGCGTTTTTGTAATGTGCCAGTATATTCAATTAATCTATCGGCAATGGTAGATTTACCATGGTCAATATGAGCTATAATACAGAAGTTTCTAATCTTTTTCGTTGACATATTATGTGAACAAGTTCAAAGAACTTGTTTTCTCCTTTCTAACATACGCGATCGATAACAGCACCTCCTAATAATTGAGTGCCATTATAAAAGGCTACGGACTGACCTGGTGTAATAGCCCGTTGTGGTTCTTCAAAGATAACCTCCATCGTATCATCATCTAAGATACGTGCAGTACAAGGTGAAGGGTTCGCAGCGTAGCGGATTTTACCTTCTGCTTTTAATTCTTTATGAATTGTATCATCTAAGAAGTTATAGAACTTACAAATCATACGATTTGTAAAGAGTCGTTCATTAGGACCTACGATAACCTCATTGCGTTCACCATTAAAGCCAATAACATATAATGGGTGCTTGTATGCGATACCAAGACCCTTACGTTGGCCAATAGTGTAGTTAAATAAGCCATTATGCTTACCTAATACTTCACCATCTTCAGTAACGATATTACCAGATTTAGGTTTATCCTTCATTTCTTCTACCACGAGCTTTTGATAGTTCCCGTGAGGTAAGAAACAAATATCTACACTATCTGGTTTTTTAGCTACTGGTAAATCATATTCAGCAGCTAATTTACGTGTTTCAGTCTTACATTGACCACCTAGTGGGAACATAAGATGACTCAAGATACGTTGGTTCATATTATACATAACATAACTTTGATCTTTTGTAGGATCAACGCCTTTATGTAACTCATACAAACCTGTTTCTTCATTATAATTAACCTGTGCATAGTGACCAGTAACCATATGTGTGGCCCCTAGTTCAAGTGCACGATTAAGCATCAAATCAAACTTGATATTTTTGTTACAGAATACACAAGGATTTGGTGTACGACCATAGGCATATTCTTTTACAAAGTAATCTACCACATTATCGTAGAATACATCGCGAGCATCGATAACGTGATGCTCGATACCAAGAAAATCACACATCTTCTTAGCATCTGTTACAGCGAGGGGAACTGAATCATAAGGTGTACCACTCACCCACAGCCACAGGGTAATACCAAATACTTTATAGCCTTGTTTTAGTAGCATTGCAGCAGTTAAAGAACTGTCTACGCCACCACTCATAGCTACAGCGATAACTTTTTCCATACTTTCTCCTTTTAATGATCTCTTGATCATAAAACTAATCAGGGTGAAAGCCTGACGTGTAAAAAACACTAGTTCGGTGTAAAAGTCCGAGTAGTATTGCTATGAAATTATAGCAATTTATATTATAGCCTAGAACTAGGTATATTGAAAAGATTTGAAACAAAAAGAATCCCTTTCTCAAAGAGAAAGAGATTCTAACTGTTATCTATGTTTTAATATTTCTTCTGCAGCACCTAAAATGCCAAGCATGGAATGTTCAAACACAAGGCCACCTTGCATAAAAATCGTATACGGTGGACGAACAGGACCATCTGCACTTAATTCAATGGAGGAGCCTTGTACAAAGGTACCACCAGCCATGATAATTTTATCTTCATAACCAGGCATATCGCCAGGGATTGGATGTACATGAGCATCTACAGGAGAATAGGCTTGCATACCTACACAGAAGTGCTCCATTTCTTCCCCATTTTTTAGATTGATGGCTTGGATCAAGTCATAGCGATCAGCATTTACCTTAGGGAATACATCATAGCCTAACAATTCACCTACCGCAGCCGTATATACGGCCCCTTTAAGTGCTTGCAATACTACGTGAGGTGCCATAAATAAACCTTGGAAGAACAAGCGATAACCAGGAGCATAGGAGCCCATATGATCGCCAAGTCCTGGAGCAGTAAGTTGATAGGCTGCATCTTCTACAAGGTCTTCTCTACCAACAATATAACCACCAGTTGGTGCCAAACCGCCACCTGCATTTTTAATGAGAGAGCCCGCCATAATATCGGCACCAGCTTCTAATGGTTCTTGTAACTCTGTAAATTCGCCATAGCAATTATCTACAAAACAAATGGTGTTAGGATTTTTAGCTTTTACAGCATCTACAATGATCTTAATATCGGCAATAGATAATGGTTCACGCGTACTATAGCCGCGAGAACGTTGAATGACTACTACTCGCGTATTATCATTCACAGCGTTAGCAATGGCCTCCACATCATAGGTATTATCTTTTAAAGGCACCTCAGTATAGGTAAACCCTTTTTCTACTAAGGAACCACGTACTTTACGAGCAGCACCAATTACGGATTGCATTGTATCGTAAGGAGCGCCAACGGCATAGATAAATTCTTTACCTTTAGAACCATTCCCCATTAAGGAAATCAACGTTGTTGCTAGTGCGTGTGTACCAGATACAAAATGAGGACGAACGATAGCCTTTTCACCTTTAAATACATAGGCAAATACTTCATCTAATTTTTCACGTCCCACATCGTTATAACCATAACCAGTAGTACATGTGAAATGATAATCAGATACTTGGCATTCTTTAAATGCTTCTAATACTTTTTTTGTATTAGCTAAAGCAATAGGTTCAAATTTCTTAAATTCTGGTTCCGCCATTTCAAGGGCTTTACTACGTATTTCTTCTAATGTCATGCTAATCCTTCTCTACGGATTAAATCCATAGCTTTATTAAATATAAAATCTTTAGATGTATCGTTATCAATATGTATCCATTCAATATATGGCATACGTTTATACCAAGTAATTTGGCGCTTTGCAAAATGTCGTGTATTCTTCTTGATTAAATCACGACATTCATCAAGTGTAATACGGCCATTTATATATTCTACAACCTCTTTATAACCAATGCCTTTAAAAGCTTGGCAATCTGGATTTACTCCAGATTTAAGAAGTTGCTCTACTTCTTCAATCAAACCTATATCAAACATCATATCAACGCGTAAATTAATGCGTTCATATAACTTATCACGGTCTCTCATAAGACCTATAACAGGTCCTTTATAAGATACACCATCTTTTGTTTGATTACGTAATGAATCTACATCACCATGATGCAATATCTCAATAGCCCGATACAAACGATGTTTGTCATTATATTGTATCTCTATATTATGTTCTTTACCTAATGTGAAAGCATAGTCTCGTAAGCCTTCAATACCTTTTGTATTATAAAGCTCATCAAGTTTTGCTCGTAAATTTTCATCAGGCTTAACATCATTAAAGTTATAGTTCTCCAATAATGATTGAACATACAGTCCTGTGCCACCAGATAAAATAGGAAGAATATTCTGATCTTTTAAACTAGCGATAATCTCTTTCGCTTGGTCTTGAAAAATAGATACCGAATATGAATCATTTGGTTCTAGTATATCAATGAGATGATGTTTTACCCTATTAAGTTCATCCATCGATGGTTTAGCGGTACCAATATTGAGTTGTTTATATACTTGGTAAGCATCACCAGAAATAACCTCAGCATTAAGTTGTTCAGCTAATTCCAAGGTAAGATCAGTTTTGCCTACCGCCGTAGGTCCAACGATGGTAATTAAGGGATTCACATTAACTCCTTCATATATACACCATAGCCTATGCGGCTATACTTTCCCCCCACCCATTGATGAGGTGGATACTTTTGAAAGACCGAACTAAAGGGTCGTTCTTTTATAATAACACCATATCTAGCAACGCGCATAGCTTGCGACATAATTATATCATCAATGTGACTTTCTACAGTATGACCACGAAGCGGCTTAAATTGTGGACTTTCCTCTACAGGCACTTCAAACATGGGATCAAAATAAATAATATCTACACTATTATCTGATAGGTTAGGTAAATAGTTTTCATAGGTCGCATGTTGTACCTGAATACGTCGTAACGCATTTGTTACACTATCCTCACTATGAATATAATGAGCCAATCCATAGGAAGTAGCAAGCCATATAGGAAACGAACCTTCTAATCCTTGTATCTCTACATTAGGAAAAGCATAACTAACAATAATGCTATCACTAGCTAGGCCTATAGTAGAGTCGAGAAATGTAAACTGCTGTCCATCAAGTATGCCTTTTTTATCCAGAATAGTTTGAACAGCATTAACTAGATGATCTCCTTCACCACGTTCTATACGTAATATACGTAGTTGTGCCATGGAAAGGTGAAAGCTATGTTGCTTATTTTCAGGAAAATGGATGGTTAATTCAGATCCTGAAAGAACTGCAATATATTCACATTGATATTCTCTAAATAATGCCGGTATAGATGATTTTCCACGTTTTATATAGGTCATATGCATAGAGGAAGCCAATGCCTTGGCTTCCTCCTGAATGGCCTCATTAGATTTTTGAGATGTAGTTAAAATATTCATATTAAGACCGTAAGAATAATTTACCTAATTCATCAGGTGTAAATTTAATAATTGTTGGTCGACCATGAGGACATACATAAGGCTTTTCAGTACTAAATAAATCCTCAATTAAGGTAGTCATTTGATACATATTAAGGTTATGACCTGCCTTGATGGCCCCTCTACAAGATGCATAGGCTAGCATTTCATGACGCAACTGAGCCTTTGTAGGTTGTTGGTGGTCATGTAAGTAAGAAAATACATATTGGAGAATTTCAAACGCCTTAGATTCTACTAAATCTACAGGAGCGCCTACAAGTTTTATCTTTGTAGGACCACCTAATTCGATATCAAATCCAAGATCCAGTAATATTTCTCGTTCTTCCTCTACTAAATTCATTTCATCATCTGTGGCCTCACTATATTGAGGTACTAGAATAGATTGCATAGGAATTGCTTCAGAGGACTTACAAAGCTTATCATAACGTACACGTTCATGGGCCGCATGTTGATCTATAATATAGAGATCATCACCCTTTTTAGCCAAAATATAACAAGAAGCAACTTGTCCCATAGGTAAGAATCCAGAATTTTGAATCGTACGTTCTTCTGTATTATCTTCCCGAATATCGTGAGCTAAGGCCTTAAATCTTTCTACATCCTCTTTCGTATAACTAGTATATTCGGTAGGGACAGCATCAAAACTTTCATCTGTAAAGGAAGACTGTTCATACGTCGCCTTTGGCGCAGGTGGTGTGTAGCCCTTAGTTTTAAGATTCTCCACAAACTGCGCAGTTTCACTGCGCATGACTTCATACCCTTTTGTACGTCGTCCACCAAAGACCTTATCAAAATCTACCGCTGTTGCTATATGTTCAGCAGACTGCATCTCATCTTCTACCACAGAAGGTGTTCGATACGAATCATACGTACTATTGCCAGCGGAAGATGAACTACTATTACTATCCCTATCCCTATTGTTACTATTGAAGTCAACTCCATTAGTGACTATACCACTCATATAAGAGGATGATTCGCGTTCATAACGCTCATGGAGAGGATTATTTAAGGCATTTAAAATACCATGATAAACGGCTTTAAATATAATCTTATCATCAGAGAATTTTACTTCACTCTTACGAGGATGGACATTAATATCAACCATCTCAGCAGGAACAGTAATATTTAGAACTACTAAAGGATGACCATTTTTCGGCAATAATGCGTGATATGCATTATCGATAGCCTTCATTATAGTTTTATCAGAAATAACGCGGTTATTAACGATAATAGTCTGCCAAATTCTCGTGCTTTTTAGAAGTGTAGGTTTACTCACCACACCGTCGATATAGATAGAGTCACTTTCATAAGCAACAGTGAAAATATCATCCTTAGTTTTATAGCCATATAGGGCAGCTACAGTATCACCAATATTGCCATTTCCAGGCGTAATAATAGCCACTCGATCATCGATAATGAGCTTAAAGGAAATGTGTGGATTACTAAGAGCTAATTTTCCCACAATATCTTGAATCTTAGAAGATTCTGTGCGTTCCGTTTTCAAGAATTTACGACGGGCTGGCGTATTATAGAACAGATCTCTAATTTCAATTGTTGTGCCAGGTGCTGCACCGTAAGGAATACAATCGGTAAAAGTACCACCATCTACGGTAATACGAGTCCCTAAATCAGCATCTGCTTTACGTGTAGTCATGGAAAAATGAGATACAGAGGCAATACTAGCCAATGCTTCACCACGGAAGCCGAGGGATGCAATATCAAATAAATCCTCTACATGCTGAATTTTAGATGTAGCATGGCGTAAGATTGCTAACCGCGCATCCTCTTCAGTCATACCAATGCCATTATCGGTAATGCGCATATACGCCACACCACCATCTCCAATTTCTACCTCTATATTAGTAGCAGAAGCATCGATAGAGTTTTCAATGAGCTCTTTAATAACTGATGCGGGGCGCTCAACGACTTCACCAGCAGCTATCTTATTGATTGTGGTTTCATCCAAAACATGAATGGTAGCCATTATTTCCCGCCTCCTTTACGAGCCTCCTCTTGTAGTTCATATAATTTATTTAATGCTTCAATAGGTGTCATGCTCATTACATCCACTTCCAGTAAGCTATCAACTACTGAATGAGTAAATAAGTTACCTAGTGGAGAATCACTCACTTGTTTAGTGGTTGGTTTTACCACATTAGTAGGTTGACCGCCAATCACACGATTATTTAAATCACTAGCATCATGACTTTGATCTTCCAAGGATTCCAAAATCACTTCTGCTCGTTTTAATACAGAATTAGGTAAACCAGCCAGTCTAGCTACGTGAATACCATAGCTTCGGTCTGCACCACCTTTAATGATGCGGCGCAAGAATGCTACATCTTTACCTTTTTCTTTTACTGCTACAGTATAATTCTTTAATTTACTATAGCTTTCCTCTAAACAGATTAACTCATGGTAATGTGTAGCAAATAATGTCTTGCCATGAATATGCTTACAAATATGCTCCACTACAGCTTGGGCGATACTCAATCCATCAAAGGTGCTCGTACCACGACCAATTTCGTCGAGAATAATCAAGCTATTGTGTGTGGCATTTTCTAATATATATGCTACCTCTTTCATTTCTACCATAAAGGTACTTTGACCAGTAGAAATATCATCACTAGCACCTACGCGCGTAAAGATACGATCTACAGGTGAAATAGATGCCTCCCGAGCAGGAATAAAAGAGCCGATTTGAGCCATAATCATTAAAATTGCCGCTTGACGCATATACGTTGATTTACCTGCCATGTTAGGTCCTGTAATGAGCAAGAACTCCTCATCATCATGATTTAAAAAGATATCATTCGGTACAAAGACCTCACGTTTTAAGAATTTTTCAATAACAGGATGACGACCATCGCGAATATTAATTTGTCCATTCATTACAATGGTAGGACAAATATAATTCTCTTCATAGCCTACAAGTGCTAAGGAACCTAATACATCAAGCTCAGCAAGAGCACGAGCTGTCTCTTGTACATCTTTTATAACGAGTTTAATATCATTTCGTAATTGTTGATATAGTTCATATTCTAAGGCGATTATCTTATCTTTAGCGCTGAGAATTTTGATTTCAAACTCTTTTAATTCCGGTGTAATATAACGCTCTGCATTGGCTAAAGTTTGTTTTCGAATGAAATAATCCGGTACTTGTTCAGATTTACTATGAGATACTTCAAAATAGTAACCAAACACCTTATTATAGCCAGTTTTAATTTTAGATAAACCGGTAGCCTCTTTAATATCAGCTTCCATCTTGGCTAACCATTGTTCGCTATTCGTAGCCAATGAACGTAGTTCATCTAAATCCGGATTAAAACCATCCTTAATAACTCGACCCTCTTTTAATGTCAGTGCAGGCTGATCAGCAATAGCACGACATAATAGGTCATAAATATCTTTATGATCTTGAATACAATCATTGATAGAAGTTAATGATAAACTGGCACATGTACTTAATACATTTTTAATATCTGGTAAAACAGCTAATGATTCACGAAGTGCTGTTAAGTCCCTTGGGGACACAGATCCAGTTTCTACACGTCCTACAATACGCTCAAAATCATAAATGCAGTCCAGTAAGCTACGGATATGGGAACGTTCTGCACCACGTGTAATCAGTTCTGCTACAGCGGCTTGTCTACGCTGAATTTGATTAACATCCGTCAACGGACTTTCGAGCCATTGTTTTAAAAGACGAGCCCCCATTGGTGTCAATGTACGATCAAGTACATCAAGTAATGTACCTTTTTGACCACCATCACGTAAGTTATGAGTAATCTCTAAATGGCGCAAAGAAGATGTATCTAAAATCAAACGATTTCCGACACTCAATTGATGAACATAGTTAATGTGAGAAATTTCAGACTTAATGATATCCTCTAAATATAAGAGCATATAGCCCAAAGCTTCCCATACATCCTCTTCCATGAGACCTAGATCACCAAAGTGAGTAACCGCCTTTTCCGCTACTTCGCGCTGTGTATGATATGTACTAAATGGAGATAATACAATATTACTGAATTGATTATCCATAAAGTCTTTTATATCTTGCGGTAATACTGTTCCCTCAGGCAATATAATTTCACTTGGACGATACATGCTGAGAGCATCAAACATATCGCTTCGTTTTTCACAATCAGTAATGCGATGCCAAATAACTTCCCCTGTAGATACATCAGAAAATACGAGTATCCATGCATCTTTTACCATATAAAATAACGCTAAAAAGTTGTTTGATCGTGCATCATTACCATTTTCAGTCATTACAGTCCCTGGTGTGATGACCTTAATAACATCACGCTTAACGATGCCTTTAACTGCTTTAGGATCTTCTAATTGTTCACATATAGCAACCTTATAACCTTTTTTTACCAATGTTTCAATATAACTTTCAGCAGCATGAAAAGGAACGCCACACATAGGTGTGCGTTCCTCATCTCCTGTTGGGCGACCGGTTAAGGTTATATTAAGTTCACGAGATGCAATTAATGCATCATCATTAAATAATTCATAAAAGTCACCTAAACGAAAGAACAGTAATTCTTCAGAATATCTAGATTTAATATCTAAATACTGCTCCATCATAGGTGTTTGCTTTTTTGCCATACTTACCCCTTTTGTATTGTACCGTAGCAAACCCAAGTTTGTGCTTTATCAATATAGGCTGGTACGGTTTCGCCAATTGATAAAGAGTCGTCTTTCGGGAATAATACCATTTTATTGCCCGATGTGCGACCAAACCACATATCTTCATCACGAGGACTTGGCCCCTCTACAATAATATCAAACACTTGCCCTTCCATAGGTTTATTTAGTTCATAAGAGATTTCATTTTGCACATCCATCAATGTTTGTAAACGTACCCGTTTAACCTCTTCTGGAACTTGATCATCCATAGTCGCTGCTGGCGTTCCAGAACGTTTAGAATAAATGAATGTATAAGCCATATCATAGCGTACATCTTTTAACAATTGTAATGTAGCTAGGAAGTCTTCCTCTGTTTCCCCTGGGAAACCTGCGATAATATCTGTAGTAACTACTACATCTTTAATTTTCTCACGACAGTAAGAAAGTAATTCTTTGTAATGTTCTACTGTATAATGACGGTTCATTTTTTTTAAAATACGGTTTGAACCGGATTGAATTGGTAAATGTAAATGGGTAACGATATTGGAAGATCGCCCAAGTGCATCTATCATAGATTTAGTCATATCTTGAGGATGACTCGTCATATAGCGAATACGTTCAATTCCTGGAATACCATCGAGGGCATCAACTAATGTACCAAAATCAGTACCATCTTTGAAATCTAAACCGTAAGAGTTTACATTTTGTCCTAATAACGTGATTTCTTTAAACCCTTTTGCACCTAGTTCAGTAACCTCTTTTACAATGGCTTCTACAGGACGACTTATCTCTCTACCACGAACGTGAGGAACAATACAATAGGTACAGAACTTATTGCAACCATTCATAATAGGTACCCATGCATAAAAGGTGCCATTAGGTTTCGCTTCCAATTCAGGTAGTACAGAATTATCCATATCCACATTGATTTGATGTGTATGACCGCGTTGAACCTCTTCAATCATTTCATTAATATGTTGAATATTATGAGTACCTAATACAATATCAATATGTGGAGCCCGTTTAAACATTTCCGCTTGATTCTTCTGAGCCATACAACCTGTAACAGCAAGAATCAAGTTTTTGTTTTTACGCTTTAGTCTCATTAGCTCACCTATGCGGCCATAGACCTTTGTTTCTGCATTCTCACGAACTGCACAAGTATTTAATAAAATTAAATCTGCAATTTCTACGTCCTCTGTAGGTGTATAGCCTACAGATTCTAACTGATGCGATAAGCGCTCAGAATCAGCAGTATTCATTTGACAACCATAGGTGTAAATATAATAAGACTTCATTCTAACTCCTATACTTTAACAATCTTACGTTTTGTTTCTATAATATTCTTAACTTTTATAGACATACGTTCAATAGACATGCCTGTAATATACTCAATTTCATTTCGAACAGACTTTTGTACCTGTTGCATCAATGCTTTAACAGGATAACCATGTTCAATAACAACAGCCATATCAACAACTAAACCATTTTGGCCTTTGTCACTCTTTTTGAAAGAAATAACACTTGATTCATCAACACCAACAACTTTTTTTAAGCCATTGCGAATCAATTTAATAATTACATCATCATCGAAGGTAAGACGTCCATAATAGCTGAAAGCAGGACGAACTACAGAACGTTCAAAACCTTCTGATCCAATTTGACCCAATGTATCTTGATCTTGTTTTTTCAAAGTACGGCGACGCCACATGGTTTTAATTGGATCAATCAAATATCCTCTAAAGTGAGGTTTCAATTCCATTGTTGGAACTGGAATAATATGTTTACCTTCTTTAAGACGAGCATGTTGTGCTTTTTCAATTTCTTTAGGTGTAGCTACATCTTCAATGCGAATGTATCGATCTGGATCTTGCAAGCCTAATGCTTTCGTAATTTTCTTAACCATATTATCGGATGTACCAATAATCATAAGCTTATTAGGATTAATTTTATCTAATTGTTCACGCACTGATTTTACTTGTACTTCATCTTGGAAAATAGCACGACGAACAGCTTTTAATCGGCTAGATTCCTTCTTTGCAGAAAAGCCAGCTACAATCTTATTATCATGAATTAAAATGCCATCATCAATGATACATTCAATATTATTTTCATGAGCAACTACGAGCGCACGATGGCTTTTACCAGTGCCACTACTACCTACAAATGCAACGACTTCCATAGTCAACCTCATTATTTATAACAAACTAATAAATTCTGATACATTCTCAGCGGATACCAAGTAATCGCCAAATTGATCTGGTGCTTTTCCTGGAATACCATGATAATCAGAACCACCTGTAATAAACAAGTTATGTTCTTTAGCTAATGCTTTATATCGTTTCACATCATCATCGTTATGTTTAGTATGGTAAACCTCCATACCATCAAAATCATAGGCTAACATTTCTACTACATATTCATCACTAGTTACTAGTTTAGGATGAGCCATAACGGCAAGGCCACCAGCTTTATGAATAATATCAATAATATGCGGAACCGCAACCTTTACCTTAGGTACATAGCATGGACTATCTTTTCGAAGAATACCTTTGAATACCTCATTAATATCCTTAGCATAACCACCATCAATTAATAACTGTCCAATATGTGGACGCCCATAAGCTTGCGTCTTAGGGAATTTTTTAAGTAGGTCATCTTTTGATATAACATATCCAGCATTATTACAACGTTTGATAATCTCATCAATCCGTTCTTCTCGTTTTGCTTTAAAATATTGAATAAAGTCTTTTAATTCTTGATTTGTTTCATCAAAACGATATCCCAGAATATGAATCGATTTATCTTTATAGTCAGCACTAAATTCGCAACCATTAATAATTTTAATAGTTTTCTCTGGATCTAATTGCTTTTGAGCGGCACGCAATGCTTTTATGCCATCAATTTCGTCATGATCTGTTAACGCCATCATAGATAGTTTACATTCTAAGGCAAGACGTAATAATTCTTCGGGACTTTTAACACCATCAGAATAGATAGAATGCATGTGAAAATCAACAAGCATAGAGCACCTCCCATTACAATTATCCTATCTTTTAATTATGACTGATTTAGCTAATTTATTCAAGATGAGATAGAAAAATTGCGACCCTAATGAGCATTCACTAGAATCGCAATTTAATTATAAATCTTGAAGTAATTCAGTAACCTTAGTCGCTACAGAATCGATTGCACATGTAATCGCTTCACCAGACTTACGGATTTGAATTTCTACTTCATTATTTTCAAGTGTATTTTTACTTACTGTAATTCGAAGTGGATAGCCAATTAAATCAGCATCTTTGAATTTTACACCAGCTCGATCCTTACGATCATCAAGTAACACATCTACACCTGCATCTTGTAATGCAGTATAAATTGTTTGACTTGTAGACATCAAAGCTTCATCTTTTGCATTAATAGGTACAATAACGGCTTCAAATGGAGCAATAGCACGTGGCCAAATGATACCATTTTCATCGTGGTACTGCTCAATAGCTGCAGCTAATGTACGAGATACACCAATACCATAGCACCCCATAATCATTGGATTAGGGCGACCATTTTGATCTAAGAATGTAGCTTGTAAAGCTTCAGAGTATTTTGTACCCAATTTAAATACTTGACCCACTTCAATACCTTTAGCATGCTCTAATGTACCACCACAAGTTGGACAAACATCATCATCTGTTATTAAACGAATTGGTGCAACAATGATATCTTCTACATTAAAGTCACGTTTAGGATTAATGTTAATATAGTGTGCATCTTTCTTGTTTGCACCACCACAAACATTGTACGTTTCCATAACAGATTCATCCACAACAATAGCAAACTCTTCTGTTTGTTTTAACCCAACAGGACTTATAAAGCCAGCTGTCAAACCTACTTTTTCCAATTCTTCTGGTGTAGCCATTTCAGGCTCTACGGAACCCAATACAGCATGTTGCACTGCTACTTCATTTACTTCATGGTCACCGCGAACAATAGCTAACACAATTTTACCATCAATAGAAAATACTACGGCTTTAATCGTTTTATGTAATGGTAAATTAAGCATTTCTGCAACATCTTCAATAGTACTTGCATTTGGAGTGTCCACAACAGATAACTCTTGAAGTGCTTCTTCATCCTGTTTCATAATACCAGGTTTACCAATTTCTATATTGGCAGCATAGTCACATTTTGTGCAATACACAATATCAGCTTCACCAGCTTCAGCAATTGCCATAAATTCATGTGTTCCACTACCACCGATGGCACCACTATCAGCTTCTACAGGACGGAATGTAAGACCACAACGCGTAAAAATACGTGTATATGCATCATACATAGATTTATAAGATTCGTCTAAACCAGCTTCATCTACATCAAAAGAATATGCATCTTTCATAATAAATTCGCGACTACGCATCAAACCATAACGTGGACGACGTTCATCACGGAATTTACTTTGGATTTGATATAAATTTACTGGTAATTGACGATAGGAGTTAATCTCATTTTTTACAAGAGTTGTAATCATCTCTTCATGAGTTGGCCCCAAGCAGAATTCATTATCATGACGATCATTAATACGCATCATTTCTGCGCCATATGCGTTCCAACGGCCAGACTCTTTCCAAATTTCTGCAGGTTGTAAGATAGGCATCATGATTTCTTGAGCACTAGCACGATCCATTTCTTCTCGTACAATGGCTTCAATTTTTTTGATACTTCTCCACCCTAATGGCAAAAAGCTATATAAACCATTTGCAGTTTTGCGCATAAAACCTGCGCGAAGCATAAGCTGTTGGCTAACTACATCAGCGTCAGATGGAACCTCACGCAATGTAGGTGCATATAATTTAGTGGCTAACATAAAGACTCCTCATTTAAGCTTTCTAAATATTGATCAATTTCTCTAAATAATGTATCTACTAATTCAGCTTCTGGCACAGTCTTGATAACTTCACCCTTTCGGAAAACAATACCCTGACCATTACCACCAGCAATACCAAAATCAGCTTCACGAGCCTCACCGGGCCCATTTACAACACATCCCATAACCGCAACTTTAATCGGTGCTTTAATAGATGCTAAGCGCTCCTCTACAATTCCCGCCATGTCAAACAGATTGACTTGGCATCGGCCACATGTAGGGCAGGAAATCATTGTAGCACCAAAGTTGCGTAATCCCAAGTTACTTAAAATACTTCGGCCTACTTCTATTTCATGTATTGGGTCACCCGTTAAAGATACCCGTAATGTATCACCAATGCCGTCTAATAATAAAGCACCAATACCCATAGCAGACTTAATGGTACCTTGTTTTATCGTCCCAGCCTCAGTAACACCTAAATGTAAAGGATAAGGAATCTTATCGGATAACTTACGATAGGCTTCTACCATTAAAGGAACTTCCGTTGCTTTAATGGATAATTTCATTTGGCGATAGTCAAGCTTTTCAAGAATTCGCACATGTTCTAATGCAGTCTCTACCATGCCATCTGCTGTAGGATGACCACCATGAGCATCGAGGATATGCTTTGGTAAAGAACCAGCATTGACACCTATACGAATTGGAATTTGTTTAGGTTTAGCTTTTTCAATAACAGCTAATACTTTATCCTCTCCGCCAATATTTCCTGGGTTAATACGCAATCCATCAACATTATTCTCAATAGCTTCTAAAGCTAATTTATAGTCGAAATGAATATCAGCAATTAAAGGAATATCAATACCAGCACGAACTGCTTTTAAAGCTTTTGCAGATGCCATTGTAGGTACTGCAACACGTACTAATTCACAACCAGCCTCAGCTAAGCGATTTATTTCAGCAATAGCCTTTTCCGTGTGAACCGGATCAGTGGTAATCATAGATTGAATGCTTACCGGTGCATAATCACCTATTTTAACTGTACCTACATAGATACCATTTGTTGGTTTACGTACAATCATTGTAATCTCCCATCTATCTTATAGTAATCGGAATATATCCTGAGTTGTTACATATAAGAATAATGCTACCATCAAAGCAACACCAACCATTTGAATATACATAAGTGCCTTAGCAGGTAACTTACGACCTGTGATAGCTTCAGCCAAAATAATAATTAAATGACCACCATCTAATACAGGTAATGGCAAAAGATTAATAACCCCTAAGTTAATACTTAAAAATGCTGCAAAACTTAATAGTGGCGCAAAGCCAGATTGTGCAATAGTACCAGCCATTTGTGAAATCCCTACAGGGCCAGATAGCTCTGCTGCCTGTGTGCCTCGAATCATATCATATAAGCCACTTAGCATAGCAACAATTGTTTGACCTGTACGAGTAACAGCTAGACTGAAAGACTCGCCTATGCTATAACTTTCTCGTGTAAAACTAGGATAAATACCAATTTTAGGACTATCTTGTTCCATTTTTGGAATCACTGTAGTTTCTACAGTTTCTCCGTCTCGATCTACCACAACGGTAACACCATGGTTGGCAGTACCTTGTAAGCTAGGACGGATTTCATCCCACGTTGAAATCTTTTTACCATCAATAGTAAGAATTCTATCATTTGATTGTAAATGAGCTTGTTCAGCGGCACTACCAGGGATGATATTACCAATAACAGGATCATTTGTATAGGTAAGATTACCTACTGTTGCATTGAGGCCAAAGAATAAAACAATGGCCAATAAAAAATTGAATACTGCCCCTGCAGAAATAACAATAAATTTCTTCCATGCAGGTTTAGTATAAAATGACCGTTCATTTAACGGCTCGTCAGGACTCATGCCAGCAATACGATTAAAACCACCAAGAGGAATGATACGAATAGAATATAAGGTTTCCCCTTTTTGGACTTTAAATATGGCCGGTCCAAAACCTATGGCGAATTCATCTACTTGCATGCCCGACATTTTTGCTGTAATAAAATGGCCTAACTCATGAATAAACACGATTAAACCAAATACAAATATTGTGGCTAATGCCGTTGTCATATATACTCCTATACCATCAATGATGTAGCCTTTTCACGAGCCCATCTATCGATAGCTAATAAATTGTCTAACGTAAAGTCATCTTCAGGTCCCATAGATTCTAGAACTGATGTAACGACTTTGTAAATATCACCAAAGGCGATTTTATCATCTAAAAATGCATAAACTGCTGTTTCGTTTGCAGCATTAAATACGGCGGGTTTAAAGCCACTTGCTCGTCCTACTTCATATGCAAGACGAAGAGCAGGAAAATCATCATATCGTGGTGGTAAAAACTCTAATTGTAAGGCTTTAGTAAAATCAAGATGATTCATACTTAAAACTTCACGTTTTGGATATGTCAAAGCATATTGAATAGGCTCGCGCATGTCTGGATTCCCCATTTGAGCTAATATAGCCCCATCTTTCATGCGTATCATAGAATGAACGATACTTTGAGGATGTACCACAACATCAATATGATCAAAATCAAAACCAAAAAGCCAATGAGCTTCGATTACCTCTAAGCCCTTGTTAAATAGAGATGCAGAGTCGATAGTAATCTTATTGCCCATATTCCAAGTTGGATGTCGCAAGCAATCTGCAGCTGTGGCAGTTTGAATCTTATCAGAATCCCAAGTCCGTAAAGGACCACCAGAAGCTGTAACGATTAAAGAATCAACATTATCGCAATCTTGTCCTTCTAAGCATTGGAAAATAGCACTGTGCTCACTATCAATAGGTAAAATTTGTACGCCATACTCTTTCGCTAAGGATGTAATCAATGGGCCACCGGCTACTAATGTTTCTTTATTAGCAAGACCAATGGTCTTACCTTTTTTGATGGCCTCCACAGTAGGTTCAATACCAGCAGCACCTACAATAGCAGTTACAACCATAGTAGCTTCTTGAATTGTTGCTGCCGCAATGAGCGCTTCCTTGCCACCTACAAGTTTTGTAGGACCTGTATAGCGGCCTTGTAGCTCTTTAAAAGCATTTTCATCAACTAGTCCGGCTACTAATGGCTGATATTCTTTAATTTGTTGTTCTAAGAGGTCAATATTATGATGTGCCACTAATGCAACCACCTTGAATTGATCTGGATGTTGAGACACTACATCTAGTGTCTGTGTACCGATTGAGCCAGTACTGCCAATAATACTTAGGTATTTCATAAGCTTACCTCTATTAGATTAGTACGAAAAGAGTAATATATATATCAATGTAATAGGAGCCGCAAATAATAAGCTATCAAAACGATCCAATACACCACCATGACCTGGTAGTAAAGTACCAGAATCTTTCACATTACATAATCGTTTAATCTTTGATTCAAATAAATCACCTAATGGTGCAAGTATACCGCTAATCATACCAACATGAATGCCCATCCACCATGGAATGCCTACGATATACGAAAATACTGCGCCTGTAATAATACAGCCGATAAAGCCACCAATAAAACCCTCTAGTGTTTTATTGGGACTAATGGATGGAACAATTTTACGTTTCCCAAAGGCACGACCAGCAAAATAAGCAAAAGTATCACTAGCCCATGTTGTAAACAATACTAGCCAAAGAGTAATTGTTCCCCAATTATATAATTCAAATGGCATTGATAGAGACATGTATATAGAGTCATGACGAATCATGAGCAAAGAAATCATGCCAATACCAACATATAATAAGCCAAATACACTAAATGAAACACTAGCTAAGGAGTATTTGTTTTCACCAAATGTACATAACATATAATTAGCTGATAAACTCAATACTAATATAGCTATTGCTAGAATATACTGATGACATGCAAAGGCAATCATCAAAAATAAAATACTAATATAGCCCCATAAAATGGACATACGCACATGTTTAGCTTTACCTAGTAAAACAAACTCACGCCAGCCCAACAGAGCTAATAATGTAATAAGAATATCATATACAGGTCCGCCTAATGTAATGGCCCCTAAGGCAATAATAAAACCTATAACAGCGGTTATAACACGTGTTTTTAACATTTTTTATTCCTCATCACGTAAGCCACCAAACCGGCGTTCTCGTTTTTGATATGCTGCAACAGCCTCTAATAATGTTTCCTTAGTGAAATCTGGCCAATGTAAATCAGTAAACCAGAATTCAGCGTAAGCTAGCTGCCACAATAAAAAGTTACTAATTCTAAAATCACTACTTGGACGAATTAACAAGTCTACATCACTAAACTCTTTAGTGAAAAGTTGGGAACTAACATAGTCTTCTGTAATCTCGTCTGTAGTAATAGTTCCATCCACAACAGAATTTGTAATATCGCGGATAGTTCTTACTATTTCATCACGCCCCCCATAGTTTATTGCTAACTGTAAGGTAAGGCCTGTATTATTCTGAGTTAATAATTCGGCATCGTGAATAATCTTTTGAAGCTCATCTGAAAGAGCACCGATATATCCAATAAAGCGAATACGCACATTATGTTCATGCATATACTTAACATTATTATTTAAGTATTCTTTTATGAGAGCCATAAGTAAAGAAACTTCCTGTTCAGGACGCTTCCAGTTCTCTGTGGAGAAGCCATATACCGTAAGAGCTCTAATTCCAATCTCATCTGCAGCAATAACAATCTGCTTTAATACGTCGGCTCCTGCGCGGTGTCCCATTGATCGTGGCATGCCTCTTCGTTTTGCCCAACGACCATTGCCATCCATAATAATAGCAACATGTTTTGGTATCACATTACTATCAATAACAGGCGTATCAGATGGTTTACGGTTAAATAATTTCTTTAGCATAGTCTACCTCGATAGAATTTCCGAAGTCGCTGGCAATCATTGGTCTATACACTAGTATATGTAAACACTCATCAACCTTGGTAATACGTGCTACATAAAATCCTTTATCAGCAATATCAAAAAAGCGATTAAAGGATCCCCCAATCATTACCTTAAAAGGAATATGGGCAGCCTGCAAACGAGACTTTGCAAGCTGCCATGGCATTCCAATAAGGCTATTAGAATCTAACATTATACTTCTAATACGTCCTTTTCTTTTACTGCTTTTAACTCATCAATCTGCTTAATTTTAGCATCTGTAAGTTTTTGAATTTGATCTAAACCGTCTTTAGCATCATCTTCAGTAATTGTTTTAGCTTTCTCTTCTTTTTTCAATGCATCATTTACATCACGACGAATATTTCGTACTGCAACTTTAGCATCTTCAGCTTTTTTATGAACAACTTTAACGATTTCTTTACGACGTTCCTCAGTCAATTGAGGAATAGTCAATCGAATTTGAGCACCATCATTACCAGGATTTAAACCAAGATCAGATTGTAAGATTGCTTTTTCAATAGCACCAATCATAGTTTTATCCCAAGGTGCAATAACAATCATACGAGGCTCAGGCACGGAGATATTTGCAACTTGGTTAATTGGAGATGGGCTACCATAATAGTCAACCATTACTTTGTCAAGCAATGCTACACTAGCACGGCCTGTACGAATAGATGCAAATTCATGTTTTAAAGCCTCAATAGACTTATTCATGCGTTCTTCTGCTTGTTGCAACAATTCTTTAATTTCCATTTGAATTATTCTCCTCGAACTATGGTACCAATCTCTTCACCTTTAGCGGCTTTAGTAATGTTACCAGGAATGTCCATGCTAAATACAATAATAGGGATATTATTATCTTTACATAAAGTTGTGGATGTTGCATCCATAACCTTTAATTCTTTTGTGATGATATCATTATATGTTAACTCATCAAATTTAACGGCATTAGGATTCGTTTTAGGATCAGAATCATATACACCGTCAGCAAACTTCTTCGCCATCAAAATTGCATCTGCTTCAATTTCAGCAGCGCGCAATGCAGCAGTCGTATCTGTAGAGAAGTATGGTTTACCAAGGCCTGCACCGAAGATAACGATACGTTTTTTCTCTAAGTGACGAATTGCACGACGACGAATATAAGGTTCTGCAATTTCTTGCATTTCGATAGCAGTTTGAACACGAGTGTCTACGCCTGCTTGTTCTAATGCATCTTGCAATGCTAAGGAGTTCATTACTGTTGCTAGCATACCCATATAGTCAGCAGTAGCACGATCCATACCTTGGTTACTACCAGCCAACCCTCTCCATAGGTTACCACCACCAACAACAATTGCGATTTCTAAATCAGTGGATTTTGCTAAAGCTGCAATCTCTTGAGCAAATTCTTCAACAACATCAGGGTTAATACCAAAACCTTGGTCACCTGCTAATGCTTCACCACTTAACTTCAAAACAATACGTTGAAAGTTTCTCTTTGCCATGTTTTTACTCCTCTATTGCAAAATAAGAGAACACTGTACGGTGTTCTCTTATTGTTTCTTAACTATTTACCAACAGATGCCATTACTTCAGCTACGAAGTCATCTTGGCGTTTTTCAATGCCTTCACCTAAACCGTAGCGAACAAAACGACGTACGTTGATGTTTTCACCGATTTTTGCAATACTTTCATTAATTACATCAGTAACAGTTTTGTCACTATCTTTAATGAATACTTGTTCTAATAGGCAGTTTTCTTTATAGAATTTTTCAATACGACCAGCAACCATTTTTTCCAAAACAGCTTCAGGTTTTGGTTTACGGCCAGCTTTAACGTCTTCTTCAGCTTCTACTTTAGCTTGTTCCAACAATACTTGTTTTTCGTGTTCGATTACTTCAGCAGGAACTTCTTCACGGTTCAAGTATGTAGGGTTTACAGCTGCGATTTGCATAGCGATATCGCGTGCCAAGTTTTGGAAATCATCAGTTTTAGCAACGAAGTCAGTTTCGCAGTTAACTTCTACCAATACACCGATACGACCACCAGCGTGGATGTAAGATTGTACTACACCTTCAGCTGCGATACGACCAGCTTTTTTAGCTGCAGCAGCCAAACCTTTTTCACGAAGAAGGTCAACCGCTTTTTCGATATTACCGTCAGTTTCAACCAATGCTTTTTTAGCGTCCATCATACCTGCGCCAGTCATGTCGCGCAATTCTTTTACCAAAGCAGCAGTAATTGCCATTATTTTGTTCCTCCTAGTACTAATTAAGGTAAGGATATAGTCCTTACCCTAATTATATATGTTATAGATTTATCTTTCAAATGCTAATCAGAAATGATTAAGTAGCTTAACAGAATTATTCTGCAGCTTCAGCACCGTCTAAAGATTCGCCTTGACGACCTTCAAGAACAGCGTCTGCCATTTTACCAGCCAACAATTTTACAGCGCGGATAGCGTCATCATTTGCTGGGATTGGGAATTCTACTTCATCAGGATCGCAGTTAGTGTCAACTGTTGCAACAACTGGAATACCCAATTTTTTAGCTTCTGCAATAGCGATTTTTTCTTTTTTAGGATCAACTACGAAAAGAGCACCTGGCATTTTAGGCATATCTTTGATACCGCCAAGATATTTTTCCAATTTTTCCATTTCATGACGAAGACCGATAACTTCTTTTTTAGGCAATACTTCGAAAGTACCATCTTCTGCCATAGCTTCCAATTGTTTTAAACGTTTAATACGAGTTTCAATTGTTTTGAAGTTAGTCAACATACCGCCCAACCAACGTTCGTTAACGAAGAACATGTTAGCACGGATAGCTTCTTCTTTAATAGCTTCTTGAGCTTGTTTTTTAGTACCTACGAACAAGATTACTTCGCCTTGGGAAGCAACTTCACGCAAGAAATTGTAAGCTTCTTCTACTTTTTTAACTGTTTTGGACAAGTCAATGATATAAATACCATTGCGTTCAGTGAAGATGAATTTCGCCATTTTAGGGTTCCATCTTCTAGTCTGATGACCAAAGTGTACACCAGCCTCTAATAATTGTTTCATTGATACTACTGCCATTGTGGCACCTCCTGTTAATTAACCTCCGCCGCTTCATCCTTCGGGTCACCCAAAATTAGGCACAGTACCGAAGTCCACCGACGTGCATATTTTTCATACCCAGTAATTTTACCAAAAAATTATTCTAAAAGCAAGCAAGGAGTGAGGATTTATTTAAGAAAACCTCACTCCTTATGTTTGATTATAAAATTATTTTTCTAGAAGCTATTATTTCCAAACATAGTACTGTTTAGATACTACACATAATATTAAGATAGTAAACTCAAAATAACAATTATTATAACTAGTTATTTCGAATGGCCGCAATCATTTGTGCTCGATCATCAGCGCCAAACACAGCGGAACCTGCAACTAGAATTGTAGCACCTGCTCGTTTAATAGGTACACAAGTAATATCATTAATACCGCCATCTACTTCAATAACTGCAGTTGTGTTGTCCACTTCTTCTAATAGCATTTTAGCTTGTTTAACTTTTTTAATAGCGTTTGGAATAAAGGATTGACCACCAAAGCCAGGATTTACGGACATAATTAAGATCATATCAAGATCAGCTGCTACATCCTCCAATAAAGATACTGGTGTACCTGGATTAAGTGATACCCCTGCTTTCATACCACATTGTTTGATATGTTGAATCAATCGATGCATATGAGGCACTGTTTCTTGATGGAATGTAAAATACTCTACACCAATCTTTGCAAACTCTTCTACGTAATCACCAGGATTAGTAACCATTAAATGAACATCAAATGGTAGTTGTGTATAAGGACGGATTGCTTTTACTATAGGTGCACCAAAGGTTAAGTTTGGTACAAAATGACCATCCATAATATCAATATGCAATAAGTCCGCTCCGGCTAATTCAATGGATTTTATTTCTTCACTTAATGTTGCAAAATTTGCAGAGAGCATAGATGGTGCAATTTTAATCATTTTAAAACCTCTTTCGTTGACTTTCTATGTCATTACGTATAGACATATATGCATCATATCGTCCTTGATGAATATGGCCAGCCTCTAAAGCATCTTTTATGCCACAAATAGGTTCATGTTCATGATAACAAGGATTAAATTTACATGTATCAACATAATCACTAAATTCAGGGAATAACGTAGGTAACCGTTCTAATGATACATCATTGAACTCAATGGCGCTAAAGCCTGGTGTATCCATGATAAAGGAATTTGAATCCAAACTATATAAGGAAGCATGACGAGTAGTATGTTTACCACGCTTAATTTTGTCACTAACCTCTCCCGTTTGGAATGCAAACTTAGGGTCCACTGCATTTAATAAACTACTTTTACCAACACCAGAAGGACCTGCAAATGCAGTTACCTTATGTTCTAAGACATGACGTAAGTCATCAATACCAGTCATATTATATGTTGATGTCATCAATACTTCATAGCCGATAGATTGATAAAGTTTTACCATATCTTCCGTATCTGAATCCATCAAATCACATTTGTTGATACATAATACAATAGGAATATCTGCATGCTCAATCATAACCAGCATTTTATTGAGCAATAACTCATTAATATCTGGCTCATGGGCAGCTACCACCAATACAACTTGGTCAATATTGGCTACCGCAGGTCTTACCATAGCATTATGACGATCATGGATGGACTCAACGAATCCATCCTCTGAAATCGTAACACGGTCACCAACAAGTAAACTGTAGCGACCTTTCTTTAATCTGCCTCGAACTTTACATTCATGAACAGTACCGCTATCGTCTTGTACGTAAAAGTAACCATTCATATTTTTGACAACAATGCCTGTAATCATAATTCC
Organism: Veillonella dispar; assembly: GCF_900637515.1. Classification (NCBI taxonomy): domain Bacteria; kingdom Bacillati; phylum Bacillota; class Negativicutes; order Veillonellales; family Veillonellaceae; genus Veillonella; species Veillonella dispar. The sequence continues at coordinate 1,151,454 of NZ_LR134375.1, forward strand.
CCTTATAATGCTGTTTCTTGTACTAATGCACCATTGAGATAAACCTCAATACGTACATTACCTACACCAGACACTTTTTTAACGATACGATCACCAGGTTTATTTGTATCATCATAAATAACAGCAGAACCTTCATCATCCTTTACAACAATTTTAAGTTCTTGATTTTTAGACCCCGCTGGAACTGTAATATCTACAGTACCAGTTGTTTTATTACTGCTACTATCCGACTTTTTATCAGATTTCTTTTTATCATCTTTATATTCAGTCGTTAAGTTTACCGTAGATCCTTCATCAATTTCATCGCCAGCTTTAATGCTTTGCTCAGTTACAATAGATTTTTCTTCTACTGAACCAGCTACTTGATTAACGCCAAGATGAGCATTGCTCAATGTATCTCGCGCATCTTTTAAGGTCATACCAATAACATTTGGCATTTGAATCTTTTTAGCTTTTGCTTTATTTACAACGAGATCAATTGTAGTGCCTTTAGAAACTTTAGAATCACCAGATGGACTTTGAGCAATAATAACGCCATCAGGTTTATTATCAACAGATTGTTGAGTTACTTTACCCACAACTAAACCTACATCTTTGAGACGTTGTCGTGCTTGTTCTACAGTTAAACCGGATAAGTCTGGTACTGTAATATCACCAACACCTTTAGAAACGACAAGGTGTATTGTTCGCTGTTCTTTAACCTTTTCCCCAGCCCCTGGAGTCTGAGAAATAACTTGACCTGCTGGTACATCAGGGTTTGTAACTTCACTTGTAGATACGCGCAAATGTTTATCTTCTAAAATATTTTTAGCTACAGATACTTGCTTACCTACAACATTAGGTACATCCACTGTTGTATTGCTCCAGAAGTTACCATAACTCAAGAAGGCACCTAAGAATGCTACTAAGAAAATAACAGCAGCACCTAGAACAATATATTTTTGTGGAATCGATGCTATTTTGCTTAACATACTCTTCTTTTTACCCTCATCTTTTTGCTCTTCTTCAATGGTGCTGAAATCCTCCATAGCTTCAGGATCGACAGCTGGAATCATTTGCGTAGCAAAATCATATGGTTCATGACGTTGTGTTTTTCCCATTGTAAATCCTTGGGACAATCGTAAATCACTAATCATATCAGAAATAGAATCAAAACGATCCGCAGGATTTTTAGATAGAGCCTTCATCACAACTGCTTCTAAAAGCGGTGGAATGGACGGATTATATCGGGTTGGAGGAGCTACTTTTTCACGCACATGTTTTAATGCTACTGCGATTGGTGTTTCCCCTTCAAAAGGAACCCTTCCAGTAAGCATTTCATATAAAACTACCCCTAAAGAGTAAATATCAGTATTTCCATCCACAGGTTTACCACTAGCTTGTTCTGGTGATAAATAATGGGCTGACCCTAAAATAGAGTTCGTATACATCACGGTATTGGTAGCATTCATGGCTCGAGCGATACCAAAGTCAGTAACTTTTACACGACCAGTACGAGTGATAATAACATTATGTGGTTTAATATCACAATGTACTATTCCCATTGTATGTGCGTGCTCTAAGCCCTCAGCAATAGCAATTGTGAACTTAACAGCCTCATCTATGGATAGTCTGCCATGACGAGTAATGTATTCTTTTAATGTTTCACCATCTACATATTCCATAATGATATAGTGTAAGTCTTGATCAAACCCTACATCATACATGTTTACAATATTAGGATGATTTAGTTTGCCTGCCGCTTGTGCTTCTCGTTTAAAACGCGTAACAAACTCATCATCATTGGCAAAGTTAGCATGCAATACTTTAATTGCTACTTGTCTACCTAGTAAGGTATCTTCTCCAAGGTATACGTCTGCCATTCCGCCAACGCCAATTTTATCAACTATTCGGTAGCGGTTATCTAGAAGTAAACCTTTTATATTCATAGTACTCATTATTTCTCCATTTCTAGATTAGATTGTTCCCACCACAATGGTCACATTATCTCCTGCTCCGACATCATATACGGATTCCATTAATGACTCTATAACTTTCATATCATCATCAGTAGATTGTAAAGCACTAGCAATTACATCATCTGATACATATCCGCATAGTCCATCAGTGCAAAGTAAAATACGATCACCTGGAAGAATGGATTCTACACCACTATCTACCTCTAAAGTATTATCAACACCGACTGCACGGGTTAATAAGTTTCTTTGAGGATGATTTAGCATTTCATCCTTTGTAATCTCTCCAGCAGCTAATAATTCTTGTACCATAGAATGATCTGTAGTAATTTGTCGTAAAAGACCATCTCTATATACATACAAACGACTATCACCAACACTTGCCCAGTATAATTGGTTACCATTAATAGCTGTAACAACAGCAGTAGTACCCATACCAGCAAGACGTTCTTCATGAGCTACGCGATTGGCTATACGTTCATTTGCATGAATAATGGCATCGCATAAGTCTTGTTGACCAACCGTTTGAAGGGAGGCCAAATATTCTTTTATTTCATCAACAGCATAGGTACTAGCGATTTCACCACCACTATAGCCACCCATGCCATCAGTGACAGCACAAATAGGACCGTCTATAAAAAATCGATCTTCATTGCGCTGACGCACAAGTCCAATTTTACTTAAACCAACAAAATTATTCATGATTCTCCTTTTTCCGACCGTGAGCTGCTTTTAGCTGCCCACATGCGGCTTGGATTGCATCGCCCATCTCTTTACGTACCGTTACAGATACGCCATAGGAAGCAACGATGTCTTTAAATGTATTCATATTCGTAATAGATGGTTTATATAATTCAATATGTTCATTGCCATTAACAGGAATTAAATTAACATGGCAATTTGGGAAATCCTTACAGATTTCTCCCAAAGCATGAGCCTCCTCCATAGATGCGTTTATAGAATCTATAAGGATATACTCAAAGGTAATACGACGTTGAGTCGTATCATAATAATATTTTACCGCATCTAAGACTTCCGTCAATTCATAACGAGCCCCAACAGGCATAATACTACGACGCACTTCATTATTTGTAGCATGTAATGAGAGTGCTAATGTTATAGGCAATCCTTCATCAGCTAGCTTATAGATGTTAGGAACCCATCCACAGGTAGAAATCGTCATCTTACGATAACTAATATTACAAATTACAGGATCGTGTAACAGTTGTAAAGCTTGTAACACATTATCATAGTTTTGTAACGGCTCACCTGCGCCCATAACGACAACAGAATGAATTTGCTCTTTAGTAAGAGCCCCGAAGATAACAACTTGACCTATGATTTCAGCCGCTGTCAAATCACGGTACAAACCGCCTTGTGTAGAAGCACAGAATACACATCCCATAGCACAGCCTACTTGGGATGAAACACATACGGAATAACCATAGTGTTGTTCCATTAGAACGGCTTCTACTCGGCTTTGATCTATCATTTCAACGAGTATTTTACGAGTCTTCCCATCTGGAGAAACAGACTCTGTAATTAATGTAGGTAAAGAAATAATACAGTTATCACTTAACCATTGACGCAATTCTTTTGGAAATTGTGTCATGTCTTGAAAATCAAACACATATCTATGATAGATATAGTCGATTAACTGTTTCGCTCGAAACTTTTGTATATTATGGGTCTTAAAGATAGATTGTAATTCTTCTAAAGACTTACCCAATAATTCTATCATGGTACTCCATTTCTATTATTATGATATGCGCTTCATACGAGCCATGAAGAATCCATCCATATGATCTCGCGGTGGATATGTTGTAATCATACCATCGGTAGATGGTGGTAATCCTTCATAGGATACAGGGTCAATAACAAAGTTCTTATGAGTTGCTAAGAATTTTTCCAATACATCCTCATTTTCACCGCTATTGATCGTACATGTAGAATATACTAAATATCCGTTAACTTTGACCATTTCAGCGGCTTTTTCTAATATTTCAAGCTGTAATGGAGGCAATTCAGTAAGTAAGGATTCTGTTTTTCTCCAACGCATATCTAATTTTTTTTGTAAAATGCCAAGTCCAGAACAGGGTGCGTCAACTAAGACACGATCAAATTGTTCCTTCCAATTATCAGGTAAATAACGACCATCTTGGAGCTTAGTAGAAACAATAGATACGCCCAATCGCTGAGCATTGTGATTCATAAGATCTAATTTATGATCGTATATATCACAACTCATAATGGCGCCTGTATTATTCATAAGACTTGCCATATGCATAGACTTACCACCTGGCGCAGCACAACAATCTAATATGCGCTCTCCTGGCTGCGGATCTACTACATGAGCCACTAACATAGATGCTTTATCCATAAAGGTAATGTGCCCATCGATAACAGGTTTTGCTTTTTCTAAATGGCCTTGATGCGCATTAATATAAACTACTTCTGGAATATATGTATCCTGCTCAACGGTCCAACCTAAATCTTGTAATTCTTTTAGGCAATCCTCAATAGATATTTTTATCGTATTGATACGTGCCGTCAATCTAGGTTGTTCATTAAACCAAGCGCAAAGATCTATAGTCTTATCCTTACCCATTTCATTCATCCATAAATTAACCAGCCATAATGGTTGATTATAAATGAAAGAAATTTCTTCAGCCTCAGATTTAGCAAGTTCACCAATAGAAATACTATCACTTTCACGCAAAACGGAACGTAACACTGCATTTACAAAACCAGATAAACCTCTAGTTAAGTTTTTAGCCAATTTAACAGATTCATTGACAGCTGCACTTTCAGGTACCTTATCCATATAGATAATTTGGTAAATACCTAGTCTAAGAATTTCTACAACCATTGAAGATAATTTCTTGAGAGGTCGTTTTGCAAAGTGAATAATAATGGCATCAAGATAATTTTTTCTACGAATAACACCATATACCAACTCAGTAAAAAATCGTCTGTCTAAATCGGATAGATGATATTTCTGTAAATACTCCTGTAACTTGATATTCGCATAAGCACCATTACGATTAATATCACTCAAAGCTTTCACTGCGAGCAATCGAATATTTTGTTGTTCATAACTTTTTACTTCAGTCATCGTTTTTCCTACCAATTAATTGTTCAACTGCTGCACGAACTCGTTCAGGATCCACTGTAGTATTGCAACATGGTCCATTAGGTCTTTCATTTAAAACACCAATGACAGGTATAGGAAATACATCGGCCATACCACTTGCTAAATCACGTTCACAAGCAATGGCTACAATAGCCTTAGGCCTTGCTTCTTTTACCTTCATTCGCGCTAATGTACCACCTGTAACAACTATAAATTGACAACCATAATCTTTGGCAACTTGTAATAAACTTCCAACCTGGCATCTACCACACTGCTTACAATTATATACATCATGTGTAACCTTATGAACACAAGAGCTTTCCTGTAAACAATGCGGTGTTAATAACAATATGCGTTTTGGATCAACCGTATACATATCTAGCATCACGAGATGATTAATCAAATCTATCATAGACTGACGAAGCTGATCCTTAGTAACCCCTCTCACTTTACCAATCAATAAGGATAATGGAAATAATCCATATATAAACTGATTGGCTAGCCTTAAAACAATAGGATGTAACCGTATTATACCGAAACTAGCAATAATCAAGGATAAACACAATAACCATATAGCACCAATACATACAGAAAAAACAACTGTAATAATTATGGGGGCAATAGGATGTAATTGTGTAAGCCCAGGTTCTAACACATACATTAGAAAACCTAGTACCGCTGTAAGCAAAGCACATGTAATTGTTGATAATATAAGGTATAACGGATACTTTTCGTACTGCTTACATTGAGTCTCCAAAAACGATACCTTCCTTTATCTGATGTCCATTAATAAAATCGGTAGCAGAAATACGCTTTTTATTTTCCGGTTGTACTTCTGTTAATAGAAGTATATTTCCATCACCACAAAATACACCTAACCCGGCTGTTTTAGATACGATTGTACCAGGAACAGTTGTGGCTGAAATAGCAATTGGTACATGTTTACCATGAACATCTATCAAACAGTGAGTCGTATCACTGGGAACCACTTCTCCAGACCATACTTTTAAACGTTTTCCATCGAGATATGTATAACATCCAGGAGTTGGATTAAGTCCTCTAATGAGATTTACAATTTCATTAGCAGGCTTAGACCAATCAATGTGTCCCATTTCTTTTGTAATTTTGGCAGTGTGTGTAGCCATTGTATCATCTTGTGGAATTGCCACAATTTCCCCATTAACCCAACGAGTTAATACGGGAACAATCGTTTCGCCACCAAGTACAGCCATACGTTCAAATAATTGCCCTGTCGTTTCACCAGGTAAGATATCGGTTTCCACGATATCGATAATGTCACCAGTATCAAGACCATCATCCATATGCATAATGGTAACACCTGTTTTAGTATCCCCATTTAAAATGGCATAATGAATCGGCGCAGCCCCTCTATACTTAGGTAAAATAGATGCATGGACGTTAATACATCCATATTGAGGTAAGCGAATAAGCCATGGCGGTAAGATTTTACCGTACGCAATAACCACTACTACATCAGGTTGTAACGCTTCAAGTTCCGCTTGTACTTGTTCATCACGTAAGGTGACAGGTTGGAACACAGGTAAATTATGTTTCAGCGCTGCTACTTTTACAGGTGGCATTTGAACTTGTTTACCGCGACCTTTTTGTTTATCAGGCTGGCAGTATACACCAACTATAGAGTGTCCAGCCTTAATTAATGCTTCTAAAGTAGGAACGGAAAAGTCTGGTGTCCCCATAAATACGACGCGCAATTGTTTTTGATTAGACAATTTCTTTCTCCTCAGGATGATCCGTAATCAATCGTAAGTTAGTTGCTTTTTCAATAAACAAATGCCCTTCTAAATGGTCAATTTCATGTTGAAAAATACGCGCCAAGAATCCTTCAGCTTTAATTGTTACCTTTTTATTATGAGGGTCAATTCCTTTAACTGTGATTTTATCGAATCTTTCAACATCACCAAAATAACCAGGTACACTCAAACATCCTTCTGGTCCCACTTGGGAGCCTTCAGCATGAGTGATTTCAGGATTAATTAAGGCAATGAGACCACTACCAGCATGATCATCTACGACGATAATTCGTTTAGATACAGCTACTTGAGGTGCAGCCAGTCCAACACCTTCGGTTTCATACATTGTTTCAGCCATATCATCGATAAGGGCTCTAAGTTTTTTATTAACATGTTCTACAGGTTCCGCAATTTGTTTTAAAACGGGATGACCTGCTTTCACAACGTCTAATACTGCCATTTATACTCCTATACTAAACTGGATCTACATCAATCAAAAGTCCTTCTTGTGTAAAGATCCATGAATTATATATATATTCTTTTAAATTTGATAAATCGGTACCGCGAATCATAATCGCTAAACGATACATGTCTCGTACCTTTTTAATACTCGCTTCATAAGGTCCATTGATGAGAATATCGCTATCACCTTTATGAGTCTCTAAATCGCTTACAATGCGATTAGCAATGGTCTCCAAGGTGTCCATATTCTGATGACGCACTACCATATGTATCATCTCTCTAAATGGAGGATATCCTAAGGCTTTACGATTTTGGATTTCTTCATTGTAAAAGCCTACATAATCATGAGCCTTACTCTTTATTATAGCATAATTTAAAGGATTATATGTTTGTATAACTACACTGCCCGTTTTATCACCTCGACCAGCCCTACCAGAAGTCTGGGTGAGCAGATCAAAAGTTCGTTCAGATGCAGTATATACAGGAATATTTAAAACGGAATCAGCCGTTAAAATACCAACAGCTGTTACATCTTTAAAGTCATGCCCTTTTGATACCATTTGAGTTCCCAATAAAATATCATATTTATGGGCCCCAAAATCATGTAAAATATCTTCTGCTAATTGCTTATTCTTTGTCACATCTTGATCAAGTCGAGCAATACGTGCAGATTTAAAGTGCTGTCGTAATTCTTCTTCAACCTTTTGTGTGCCTGAGCCAAAGAACTTAATACGTTTGCTATGACATTTTGGGCATACTGTAGGAATTGGTTCATGATGTTCACAATAATGACAACGCAATTCCTCACCAGCTTGATGATACACCATTGCCACATCACAATGTGGACACATAATGGTTTCTCCACAGTCTCTACACATAACAAATGTATTGTAACCACGTCTATTTAAAAGAATAATCATTTGATTATGTTCGTTCAATGTTTTTTGAATCAAGCTACTCATAGCATCAGAAAAAACAGAATAGTTGCCATGAAGAATTTCTTCCTTCATATCAACAATCGTTACCTTTGGCATGGGTTGTTCAAAAATTCGATGAGGCAACTCTAGCAAATGATACTCCCCTTGCTTAGCTTTATAATAAGAAGTAACAGCTGGTGTAGCGGAACCTAATATGACAGGACAACCATGTGCTTCTCCACGCCATAAGGCAACGTTACGGGCATGATAACGAACCATATCCTCTTGCTTATAAGATGTATCGTGTTCTTCATCGACTACGATAAGACCAATATCCTCTGCTGGAGCAAAAACTGCTGATCGGGCACCAATAATAATATGACTATCCTTGCGACGTAAACGCTCCCAGTTATTATTACGTTGTTGGACCGTCAATTTACTATGAAATACTACAACTTCATCACCAAAGGTTTCTACAAAGCGCCGTACAATTTGATCTGTCAAAATAATTTCTGGAACCAGTATAATAGCGGTCTTATCTTGACTTATACAGCGGGCTGTGGCTTTTAAATACAGTTGCGTTTTCCCACTACCTGTTACACCATGCAATAAAAAGGTTTTATGTTGATGTGAATTCATCGCCTCTTGAATAGGCTTATATACCGCTTGTTGTGCATCAGTTAATGGTATATTAACTTCTTCTGTAAACAATTCATCAAAGGTAGTCTTTGTAGCTTTAAATCTAGATTCATTGGTAATCCCCTTAGCTTCACTCACTTGTTTAATGACCATACGAGAAAATCCTTTGGCCAATAATAAAGCTTTTGATGCACCACCTACTTCAAGTAAATATTTGGCTAACTCTCGTTGCTTCTTTTTTCGCTCACTAAATTGTTCTACAGAAAAAGCAGGCGTAACAACAAGCCATTCTTCCTTAGGCGCTTCATAGGATTTAAGGGTTTTATTAACTGTAAACAAACGCAATGCATCGCCATAAGAGAATAAATAATATTCATTTAAACGACGTGCAGTATCCATCATTTCAGGTGTAAACCACGGTTCATTGTCTAATACTTGAACAATATTTCGTAATTTAAATTCAGGGGGTTCTATTAATTCTTCATAACCAATTAGAATACCCTCTTCACGACTATTGCCTAATGGAATAAGTACACGTGTGCCAGGTAAGACATTTCCAAACTTTTCAGGCATTAAGTAGCTTAATGGTTTATGAAGTTGTTTAGCAGGTCTATTAATAATAACTTGTGCGACACGCATACACTATTTCCTTTCATTTATTATAAAAGGTCTCAGTAGAAATTCTACTAAGACCTTTTGTATTATAAGCCAGCTTCAGCTTTTAAAATTGCTGCTTTGTCAGTACGTTCCCAAGGTAAATCTACATCAGTTCTACCGAAGTGACCATATGCTGCAGTTTTGCGATAATGAGGTTTTAACAAATCAAGCATTTCAATAATACCTGCTGGACGAAGGTCGAAATGTTTCTTAACGAGTTCTTGAATTTTAGTTTCCTCAATATGACCTGTACCAAAAGTATCAACTAAGATAGATACAGGATGAGCAACGCCGATTGCGTAAGCAACTTGTACTTCACATTTATCAGCAAGACCTGCTGCAACAACGTTTTTAGCTACATAACGAGCAGCATATGCTGCAGAGCGGTCTACCTTAGATGGATCTTTACCAGAGAAAGCACCGCCGCCATGACGAGCCATACCGCCATAAGTATCTACGATGATTTTACGGCCAGTCAAACCAGCATCACCATGAGGGCCACCGATTACGAAACGGCCAGTTGGGTTGATGAAGTATTTTGTATTTTCATCAACAAATTCAGCAGGCAACGCTGCGTCGATAACAAAGCGTTTCAAATCTGCTTTAATTTGTTCTTGAGTTACTTCAGGGCTATGTTGCGTAGAAATAACGATTGTATCAATACGTTTTGGTTTACCATCAACATATTCAACAGTAACTTGAGTTTTACCATCTGGACGAAGGTATGTCAAAGTACCGTCTTTACGAACTTCTGTAAGACGACGGGATAAACGATGAGCCAAAGAAATAGGCATTGGCATAAGTTCAGGTGTTTCATTAGATGCATAACCAAACATCATACCTTGGTCACCAGCACCAATTTTATCTAGTGCTTCACCATTACCATCTTTAGATTCAAGAGCTTCATCTACGCCCATAGCGATATCAGCAGATTGTTCATCGATAGAAACTAATACACCACAAGTATCGCAGTCAAAACCAAATTTAGCACGTGTATAGCCGATATCTCGAACAGTATCACGTACGATGCGAGGAATATCCACATAAGTATTTGTAGAGATTTCACCTACTACATGAACTAGACCCGTAGTAACTAAAGTTTCACAAGCTACACGAGCAGTTGGATCTTTTTCAATAATCGCATCCAAAACAGCATCAGAAATTTGGTCAGCTATTTTATCTGGATGGCCTTCAGTAACAGATTCAGAAGTAAAAAACATATGTTTTTCAGCCATTTTATCCTCCTAATACGAAAAAAAGCCTCTCATGTACTCATGAGAGACCCTCCCATCTAACGACATTTGTCATAGGAATTAGCACCTTTTCCTCTTGGAATGGTTGCTGTAGCTTCACAGGGCCTATCCCTCCACTACTCTTGATGAGTTACAGAAATATTATAGTGTATTTGCATTGATAAAGCAAGTCATTATTATATTTCTTTCGCCTCTAGTAAAGCCAAATCGTGTTCAGCTTTGTGAAGAGCACTATCAAATTTTCGATACATGTGATGGCGACCAAGAATATCTAAAAAATCAGACTTATACATTTCGCGACGTATATCATAACTTACATCACTTAGTAATACCTCGATACCTCTCTTTTGGAGTTCTTCAATGATACTACGTAATATACGTAAGCCCGTTAAATCTACAAATGGTACTTTCACAAAACGAATTATCAAATATTTAGGATCTTTATGAATCGAATTTAATGCCCGATCAAAAGCACTTATAGCACCAAAAAATAACGGCCCTTCTACTGTATATACCATGATATCAGGGTGTATTGTGATTTCATGTTTAATCTGCTCAGATAATTCAGCACAACTTGCTTCGTGCACGTCAATAGTATTAACCATTTTACGCATGAATTGTAATACAGCCAGTACTACACCTACGTTTACGGCTACAACCAAATCTGTGAAAATGGTTAAAAAGAATGTGAGAAGCAAAATAACTTGATCTGGTCGTGGCGCTAAAATAAGCATGCGAACAAATCGCGGCGCATCACTCATATTATAGGCAACAACAAAAAGAATGGCAGCCATTGATGCTAACGGAATATAAACAGCATAAGGCGCTAAAAATAACAAAATAATGCATAGTGTTATGGCATGAATGATACCAGCTAATGGAGAATTACCACCTTGGCGAATATTGGTAGCAGTACGCGCAATCGCTCCTGTAGATGCAATACCACCAAATAAAGGGGCAAATACATTAGCCAGTCCTTGTCCAAACAACTCAGTATTTGATTCATGCTTTGTACCACTCATACCATCCGCTACAACTGCAGATAACAAAGATTCTATAGCACCCAGCATAGCAATGGTAAAAGCAGGTCCGATTAAAGTTAATATTTTATCAAAGCTTAGAATCGGTATAGAAAATTCTGGTAAACCTTGAGGAATGCCTCCAAAAGCACTACCAATCGTCAATACACTGGGAAATTGATAAACAGCTTGAATAATCGTAGCTACAACCATGGCCACAATAGGAGCTGGCACTTTTTTGATATACGGAATTTTAGGTAATATCAATAATAAAGCTAAACTTAATACGGCTATACCTAATGTCGGTAAATCTGAGTTTGGCAAAGATTGAATCATAGCCCACAATTTCTCATGAAAATGAACCATATAAGGTAATTGGGGAAATCCAAAGAAATACGGCCATTGACCAACCCAAATCGTAACCCCAATACCAGCTGTGAACCCCATAATAACAGGAGCCGGAATAAATCGGATAACTGTACCTAACTTCGCTACACTCATCAAGATAAGCATAATACCAGCCATCATAGTAGCAATTTGTAAACCTTCGAACCCATAGTTTACAACTATACTACTTAATAGGACGATGAAAGCCCCTGTAGGACCAGCAATCTGTACAGGTGAACCACCAAATAAGGAAACGAATATACCTGCAATAATAGCAGTATAGATACCCGCTTGCGGCGCAACTCCACTGGCGATAGCAAAGGCCATGGCTAATGGTAGTGCTACAACTCCTACCACCAAACCAGCAATAATATTATTGCTCCATTTATCTTTGCTTAACGAGCCATCCAAATAAGCTTTTTGAATAGCAAACATGTAAATAACACTTCTTTCTATGTACAACAAACTACAAAATTTAAGATACAATTATGTATCAGTGCTATTTATTTTTTACTAATTCCACAACTTCTTTCATAATGTTATGTGCTAACTCAGATTTTTTCATATTAGGCATTTCTTTTGGATCTTTATTAGGATATAAGAAGTAGCCTTCATTTGTATCTACATTAAAACCAGCATTAGACTTACTTACATCATTGGCTACAAGCATATCTAGATTTTTTCTAGCTACCTTATCTTGACCATACTCGATTACATGTTCTGTTTCTGCTGCAAACCCAACAAGAATTTGATGTTTCTTTTTAGCACCTAAACCTTGTAGGATATCTGGATTCTTAACAAGTTCTAATGTCATAGACTCCATTTTTTTGATTTTTTGCTCTGCTTTATGAAGGACTCTAAAGTCAGATACTGCAGCGGCCATAACAACTACATCTACCGTATCGTATCGAGATTCAACAGCATGTTGCATAGATAAGGCAGAATCAACAGGAACAAAATCTACTCCACTTGGTACAGCTAAAGATGTAGGAGCACTAACTAAAATAACATTAGCCCCCATGCGTGCTGCTTGTTCAGCAATGGCGTACCCCATTTTGCCGCTAGAACGATTCCCAATATAACGAACAGGATCGATGTTTTCTTGCGTACCACCAGCGGTAACAAGTACTGTGGTACCTTCAAGCTCATTAGATTTACACATCTGCGATTCAAGCCATTCTACAATGGCTTCAGGCTCTGGTAAACGACCCACACCAGTGATACCACAGGCTAGCCAACCTTCAGCCGGTTCCATAATATGGTACCCCAAAGCCTGTAATCCCTCTAAATTTCGTTGCGTAATGGGATTATTATACATTTCGGTATTCATAGCCGGACAAAGATATTTTGGCGCCTTAGTAGCCATTATTGTTGTCGTTAGCATATCATCTGCAATACCGGCATAAATTTTGCCAATCACATTTGCTGTAGCAGGTACAACCACATATGTATCTGCCCATGTTGCTAGTGCAATATGCTCCACATCCCATTGGTGTACTTGTTCAAACATGTCGATAGCTACAGGATGTCCACTAATTTCACCAAATGTAAGTGGTGAAGCTATATGAGTGGCGTTTTCAGTCATAACAACCTTTACTTCAGCACCCTTTTTACGAAGTCGGCTTACTACTTCAATTGCCTTATACGCTGCAATACCTGCAGATACAGCGACAATGATATGTTTTTCGCGCATGTTCTTCTCCTTTTAAAAATTCCTTGTATCAAGGATACAAGGAATTGATTAATCTTATTTAATGCCTTCTTTTGTGCGTTTATAAGTCACTTCACCTTCGGCAATTTCATAGAATGCCAAGGATACAGGCTTGTCAGTTGCATGTGTAGATTCAGCTAAGCATTGTTCGCCATCTGTTAATTCACGAGCCCGTTTAGCTGCCAATGTTACCAAAGTATATTTGCTATCAACTTGACTTTCCAATTTTTTCAATGGAGGTTTTACCATCATACTATCACTTCTCCTTAGACTCTTGATACTGTTTATAAATAAATTGAATTTGCTCTTTATTACGACTAATCTTACAGGATTCTGCCCGTAAAATAGAAGCAACCTTCTCTGATGCCTCTCCGAGATCATCATTTACAACTATATAGTCATATCTATGAGCTAATGCCAATTCAGAACAAGCTAATGACAGCCGTTTATCAATAACTTCTTTCGCATCTGTACCGCGGTTATGTAAACGTTCAGATAACTCAGTTAAAGACGGTGGCACTATATAAATAAATACAGCATCACTAAAACGTTCTTTTACTTGCATAGCACCTTGAATATCAATTTCTAACAGTACACTTTTACCTTCATCTAATAAATCCATTACATGTTGCTTCGGTGTACCGTAGTAATTATCATATACTTTTGCATATTCTAAAAATGCATCTTCACTTAATAGAGATTCAAACTCTTCTTTTGAGCGAAAGAAATAATTGACCCCTTCCACTTCACCAACACGTGGTGCCCGTGTTGTCATAGAAACGGAATAAACTAGATTAGGCATTTCTTTTCGAATATTCGCACAAATCGTACCTTTACCTGCGCCAGATGGCCCGGATATAACGATTAATAATCCTCTGTCTGACATATGTACTCCTATGATTCTACTGTATCTTCGTCTACATCATATTGCACAAGTCGATGTGCTACGGTTTCTGGTTGAATTGCAGATAATACAATTTGACCACTATCCATAACTAATACAGCACGAGTCTTACGACCATATGTAGCATCAATGAGTAGGCCCTTATCACGTGCATCTTGAACCATACGTTTAATTGGTGCAGATTCAGGACTAATGATAGCCATAACACGGTTAGCAGATACCATATTACCAAAGCCTATATTCAATAATTGAATACTCATTTATGGACCTCCTATTACTCTACATTCTGTACTTGTTCTCTAATTTTTTCTAACTCACATTTAAGTTGAACCACAAACTCTGTAATACTTGAATCCATAGCTTTGGAACCAATTGTATTCACTTCACGATTCATTTCTTGCAAAATAAAATCCACCTTACGACCGATGGAATTCTCATCTACAAGTGTGTTTTTTAATTGTACCACATGTGAGGTGAATCGGACAATCTCTTCCGTAATATCAGTCTTATCAGCTAGTAAAGCTATTTCCTGCAAAAAACGATCTTCACTTATACTCGCTTCCAAAGAAACTAAGTACTCTTGAATTTTACCTTTTATATGCTCGCGATACGCTTCTACGGCTCCCGCCTTATTCTCATCAATATGTTTGATGACATTTTCTAAGGTAGAGATACGTGATAATAAATCTTGTTCAATATGTTTACCTTCTACCGTACGCATTGCTATTAGAGCATCTAATGCTTGAGTTGTAGATTCTTTTACTATTTCTGAAAGCACATCTTCTGCAATCGGTGTATCTTGTTGTTGAATCCATTCATTAGAAACAGAGTTGACCGCTTGCAAAGGAACCTTTTTAGGGTCATCATAAAACTCTTCTTGAACAAGTAATTCTTGTATCTGCTTTCTCAACACACTATTTATTGTAAAGGTCTTAGGTCTCTCTCCCGCATCCTGAATAGAAACAGATACTTCGACCTTACCGCGGGTAATTCGATCTTGTACTAATCCGCGAATAATGGTTTCAAAAGGGTTTATTTGCTTTGGACTACGTATAAATAAATCAAGAAATCGCGCATTTACGGACTTTATTTCTACCGTGCAGGTAATGCCATCTTTGGTTGCCGTGCCAGAACCAAAACCGGTCATACTTTTCATGTGATATCCTCCTTAGCAGTTTTTATTATTGTACCACGAATTATACATTCCGTGTTTAAATACTAAGAATTATATGTACATTATGTTATACTAAACTATACTTCTAAATAAAATTGAAAGGAGTACTATGAATTTAGACGGACTTACCATGTCTGTTCTCGCTAAAGAATTAAACGAGCGATTACAAACAGGTCAAATACAAAAATTATATCAAATAGATAAAACTACATTACTATTTAAAATTCGAGCCCTTAACGAAGATCAAAACTTGATTGTTACCGTTGGTGCAACCCCTGCAATGTATCTTAGCAAACCGCTCCAGGATTTACCAAAAGAACCAAGTTCACTATGTATGTTTTTACGTAAACATATTGAAGGTAGCCGCATTGTAAAGGTGGAACAAATTAATGGGGACCGAATCATGTGTATCCAAACGGATAAGCTTGAAATGGATGGATCTATTACAAGTACATTTATCTATGTAGAATTAATGGGCAAATATTCAAACTGTATCTTTGTGCAAGATGGAGTCATTTTAGAATCCTTAATTCACGTATCCCCTTTAATGAATCGTGAACGGTCTATTAGTCCTAAGCTTGACTATGAATTACCACCAAATGCTAATCGTGTAAGTTTGATGGACTTCGATTATGAAGAAATAAGAAATCTACTGACTTCCTTTGGTAATGGTAATGTACAACAATCTATACGAGCTATCTTTAACGGTTTTGGTAAACCTTTATTAGATGAAGTATTATGGACTGCCAATCTAGATGGTGATGAATCTATAACTGATTTAAGTCCAGATCAAATAGATACATTAGCTAAGGCATTATATGAGCTAAAAGCAAAACTCCAAGACAGTCATGGCTTGCTTACTTTAATCAATGAGAATAATAAAAAAGCACACGCTACCTTTACGTTACACAATTATAAAGTAGTAAAAGAATATAGTACGATTTCAGAGGCTCTAGAAGAATCGATTCACAATACAAAATCAATTCACACTGCTGATAAAGAATTAGAAAAGATTTTAACAGCGGCTATCAAGAAAGAAGAAGTTCGTCATCAAAAAATCAAAGATGAATTAGATGACACCAATAAAATGGATACCTATAAACTATATGGCGATATCTTAATGATTAATGCCCACTTACAGGTACAATATGAACCTTCTATCCAATTAACAAATCTTCTTTCTGAAGAAGGAGAGTTATTAACAATCCCCTTAAAGCCAAATCTTACGATTGTAGAAAACGGACAATGGTATTATAAGCTCTATACAAAATTAAAAAATCGTATGGTCAGCGGCGAATATCAACTTAATGCTAGTACTACAAAACTGGAATATCTCAAATCGATTTTATATAGTATTTCATTAGCCACTACCCGTGAAAGCTTAGAGGAAATTCGAAAAGAATGTATGGATGCGGGCATTATAAAAAAATCCAAGAAACCACTATCTTATAAGCTAGGTAAATCGAATTACATTCATTTAACCATTGATGAAGGCGAAATATTTATTGGTCGTAACAATCAACAAAACGAATATTTAACCCATCGATTTGCAAAACCAACCGATATTTGGTTCCATACACAAGATATTCAAGGTTCTCACCTCATATTAAGACTTAATGTAGAGCCTGATGATATGATTTTATCAAAGGTTGCTCAATATGCAGCATATTTTAGTAAGGCTCGCGAGACTAGTAAGGTGCCTGTAGACTATACATATATTAAAAATATCAAAAAACCACCTGGGTCTCCTCTTGGATTTGTTATCTTTAATACTCATCAAACAATGATTGTAGAGCCTAAAAAACCCGATAATTATACTGAATAAAAAGAAGCGAAGGAAATCCTTCGCTTCTTTTTATTTATATTATTGGTTTTCTTCTGTACGTTGTTCAGTTTGTTTCAAACTTTCACGATTTTGACGTAAGCTTTCCAATGTTTTCTCTAAGTTGTTTTCCACATATTTAAGAACATCACCAGCATATTGAATAGAGCTAGATTTCAATTCTTCAGAGGATTGGTTAGCTGCATTGATAATTTGATTTGCTTGTTCTTGCGCTTGTTTTACAAGTTCGCTTTCAGCAGTTAATTTAGCAATGTAGTCTTTAGCTTGATCAATTAGAGTTTCAGCTTGACGTTGAGCATCAGCTAATACTTTATCTTTATCAGCTACAATACGACGAGACTCTTCAAGTTCCAATGGTAAGGACTCTTGAATAGAATCAATAATACGCATAATTTCGTCTTCCTCAACCATACGTTTAGTAGTCATAGGAATACGGCTGCTAGATTCAATAAGAACCTCTAAATCTTCTAATAATTTTTCTGTTTTCATACAATTCACCCCTATTTATTATGGACCGTATTAAAGCGTTCTTCAAGTTTTTCCTTAACATCATCCGGAACTAACCCATCTAGCTTACCGCCAAATTTTGCAAGTTCACGAATACCTGTGGAGCTGACGAAAGAGTATTTATTATTAGTCATAATAAATACAGTTTCAATATCATCATCCAAATATTTTGCAAACAAAGCACGTTGAAATTCATATTCAAAGTCACTTAACGCGCGCAAACCACGAATGATTATAGTAGCATTCTTAGATTTAACATATTCGTTAAGCAAACCGCCTGTACAATCAATCTCAACATTAGGAATATGTTTGACAGAATTTCGAATCATCTCTACCCGTTCTTCCATGGTAAACAAGGAATTTTTATTCGGATTTGAGCTAACAGCAATGATTAATTTATCAACTAATCGACTGCCGCGTTCAAAAATATCAACATGTCCATTTGTAACTGGGTCAAAACTACCCGGACACACACCTATACGCACAGGTTTAGCTCCTTTCAGCTATGTTTACAAAATAGGAAACCATCGTATAACCAAATTTCTGTTCTTTTATACATTCCCATGATTCAGGCAAGGTAAATGCCTCGTCCTTATGGTGTTCTAAGAGTAAAACACCGTCAGGCTTTAATAAATCATAGGTCACAACCAAATCTATGGTGTCTTGTATAAATCCATTTTCATATGGTGGATCAGAAAAAATATAATCGAACTGTTGTCCCATTATATAGTTTTTTAATTGTGAAAGTTTCCTCGGAATGATTTCTAACCGATCTTCCACATGACAGTGTTTTGCATTCTCTAAAATCAATTTTCCTGTTTTAAAGTCTACCGCTACCGCATGTGCTGCACCACGACTTAAGGCTTCAATAGCTACTGCACCTGTACCAGAAAATATATCTAATACATGAGTACCAAATATACCTCTATTAGATAATACATTAAACACACTTTCACGAACACGATCAAGTGTAGGTCTAGTATCTACCCCTTTAGGTGCTTTTATAGTATGTCCCTTTGCAGTTCCGCCAATAATTCGCATACAACCCTCACAAGATTATACTCATTAATTATAGTATATAAATAACCAAATTAAAAGTATCTTTTATTTATGATACTTCAATTTTAATATCTCGTCCCATCAATTCAGCTAATGCCAAAGCTGGAGATTTTTCTTCATATAAAACTTCATATAAAGCCTTGGTTATAGGCATTTCAATATGATGTTCACAAGCCATCTTATAAACAATGTCCGTAGCAAAGAAGCCTTCTACAACCATATTCGTATGATTAATGATATAGTCCATTGTTTTTCCATCTGCTAATTGTTGACCAGCTGCTCTATTACGGCCATGAGGACTCATACAGGTGGCAATCAAATCCCCCATACCAGCAAGACCAGCATAGGTTTCCTTTTGTGCCCCTAAGGCTACACCAAAACGAGTCATCTCATGTAAACCACGTGTTAAGAGTAAGGCTTTACAGTTATCACCTAACTTTAATCCGTCAACGATCCCTGCGGCAAGAGCAATAATATTCTTCGTAGCCCCAGCTAATTCAACACCAGTAATATCGGTATTTGCATAAATCCTAAAGTTTTGACTACATAATGTTTTCTGTAACATAGTGGCCACTTCAAGATTTTCTGTACTCAATACAGAGGCAGCAGGCAAATCACGACCAATTTCCTCAGCATGATTTGGACCAGATAAAACTGCGAGATTACATCCTACAGGGCCTAGAACCTCTCGCATAACTGTAGTCAATAACTTGCCAGTAGTACGTTCTACACCTTTTGAGCAAAGTATATAGGATTGTTCTTTATGCGCATATGGTTTAAGAGACTCTAAGCTAGTGCGTACATGTACAGACGGTGTAACCATTAGAACGATATCAGCCGCATTGATACAAGTAGCAAGATCTGAGCTATATAGTAATTCCTTTGGTAATGTTACACCTGGTAAGTACTCTTTATTCTCTAAATCTTCTGCTAATTGTTTAGCAAATTCTGGGCGTCGACAATATAAAGTTGTAGTATTTCCAGCTAATACGGATTTAATAGCAAGAGCAGTACCCCAGCTACCAGAGCCGACAACAACAACATTCATAGATTAATCCTTTTTGATACGTTCTACTTTTAACTCATTACCTGCTAGTAAACGTTTAATATTATCCCAATGTCGAACAATGACAAATAAAGCTGCCAAAGCGCCAAAGCCTACGAACCAATAAGATTCTCCTGTAAAATACATTAAAATTGGTACTAAAGCTGCTGCTATAATAGATCCTAGTGATACGAGCTTAGTAAAATAGACAATCACGCCCCATACCAAGAAGGCAATCAAAGCCACTAATGGTGATAAAGCAATTAGAACTCCTAGTCCTGTAGCTACCCCACGACCGCCTTTAAAGCCTAAGAAAATAGACCAGTTATGGCCCATCATAGCAAGGATACCACCTAAGATCATATACATAGGTCCATAAGAGGACAACAATACAACCCCAGCTGCCCCTTTTAAAGCATCACAGAGAAATACTGGTAATGCAGCTTTTAGACCTATAACGCGATACGTATTAGTAGCACCTATATTTTTAGAACCGTATTGACGTACATCTGTATTAAAGAAGGTCTTGCCAATAATTAGGCCACTAGGAATTGAACCAATAAGGTATGCCAACACAGCATATACAATAATCATAATATCCATTAGTCTTCATCATCTCGTTTCTTACCACGCAATACTAAACGAATTGGTGTTCCTTCAAAACCGAAAGACTCACGCAATCTATTTTCTAAGAAACGCATATATGAGAAGTGAATTAACTCTGGTTCATTTACAAACAAAATAAATGTAGGTGGTTTAACACTAGCTTGCGTCATATAGTAAATTTTTGGAATTCTGCCATTACGAGAAGGTACAGGATTTACTGTTTGAGCATCTTGTAACAATTGATTTAATGTACCTGTAGACACGCGACGATATTGTTGTTCAGATACAAACTTAAGCATATCTGCTAAACGGTGTATACGTTGTTTTGTAAGTGCTGAAGCAAATAGAATTGGAGCAAATTGCAAGAAACCTAATTCATCATAAATATCTTCAGTAAAGCGCAATGTTGTTTTGTCATCTTTTTCAATAAGATCCCATTTATTAACAACAATAATTACACCCTTACCTGCTTCATAAGCATAGCCAGCAATTTTCTTATCTTGTTCTGTAACACCATCTTGCGCATCAAGAACAAGAACGACGATATCTGAACGGTCTACAGAGCGCAAGGAACGAACAATACTATATCGTTCAACAGCTTCTTCGATTTTAGACTTACGACGCATACCTGCTGTGTCAATAAGAACAAACTTTTGATCGCCATGAGTCCAATATGTATCGATAGAGTCACGTGTTGTGCCTGCTACATCAGATACGATTACACGATCTTGACCCAATAAGGCATTAGTCAAAGAAGATTTGCCTACATTAGGACGACCAATAACTGCGACATGAATGGTATCTTCGTCATCAACATTTGTCCCAACTGGAGGGAAATGTTTAACCGTATCATCTAATAAGTCGCCTAAATTCATTAAGTTCTTAGCGGAAATACCGATAGGATCGCCTAAGCCAAGATTGTAGAATTCATAAATATTAGGTTCCTGATTAACACTGTCAATTTTGTTAACAACTAATACTACAGGTTTACCACTAGCACGTAAGATATTAGCTACCTCTTCATCAGCAGGTACAATACCTTGTTTGCCATCTACCACAAATAAGATTACATCTGCCTCTTCAATAGCCAATTCAGCTTGTAATCGCATCATCTTAGGAATGACATGACTATTATCTGTAATAAATTCGATGCCGCCTGTATCGATCATTGTAAATTCACGATTTAACCACTCTGCGTCAAAGTAAATACGATCCCGTGTTACACCAGGGATATCTTCAACGATAGAGATCCGTTTATTAACAATGGCATTAAAAAGTGTAGATTTCCCTACATTTGGACGACCTACAACGGCCACTAATGGTTTTGCCATGGTTTCACCTCATTATCTAATCTAATACATTACTATATTTTATCATATTCTACGTATAGTACGCAAAAAGGCTAACCAAGGAAACCTTGGTTAGCCTTTATATTAGACAATGAATTATTCAGCGTCTTCTGCAGTTTCTTTTGCTTCCATCAATTCAGTTAAAGCCAAGCCCAATTTCTTTTCATCTTTGTTAAGAGAAATGATTTTAACTTCAACTTCTTGACCACGGTTTAAGTAATCTTCAACTTTCGCATTACGTTGTTTTGTAATTTGAGAAATGTGAAGTAAACCTTGGATGTCGTCGTTAACAGCTACGAATGCACCATAAGCTACCAAACGAACAACTTTACCGTTGATAACATCGCCAACGTGCAATGTTTCTTCAGCTACGTCCCATGGGCTCTTAGATAAAGCTTTTAAGGACAAGGATAATTTGTTGCTTTCAGCGTCGAAGGATTGTAATTTAACTTCGATTTCTTGACCAACGGAAAGAACATCTTCCACTTTTTTGATTTTTTGCCAAGAAATGTCGGAAATGTGAAGTAAACCTTCAATACCGCCGATATCTACGAAAGCACCATAAGGCATGATTTTACGAACGATACCTTTATAGTTGTCGCCAACGTTGATGTTTTTCAATGCTTCAGCTAATTTAGCTTGACGTTCTACTTCCAATACTGCACGACGGGAAAGAACCAAACGGTTTTTCTTTTCGTCGATTTCAAGTACTTTAGCTTCGAATTCTGTACCAACCAAGTTGTCCAAGGATTTTACGAAATGAACATCACCTTGGGACAATGGAATGAAACCACGAAGGGATTTAACTGTTACTACCAAACCTGCTGGGATAGCATCAATACCTTTACATACGATAGCTTCATCTTTTTCTTGTGCTTCGATAACATATTGCCAATCTTCATCTTTAGCCAAGCGAGTCATGGAAAGATAAATAGGATTATCTTCTTTGATGTGGTTCATGATAACTGCTTTAATTTCATCACCATTTTTCAACACATCTTTGGCAGATTCTGGTGCTGGATAAGAAATTTCAGTTCTGTTCAAAATGGCTTCAGTTTTGTAGCCAAAAGATACATATGCGCGTTCATCTTCAACTTGAACTACTGTACCTTCTACAACGTTCCCTTTCTTAAATTCTTCTTGACCTTCTGCTGCTAATAATTCTGCAAAATCTTTCATTGTCTCAATGACCTCCTTAATAATCCAGTCGGGAGTCGATGCTCCTGCTGTAACTCCTACCGTCTGTACTCGGTTAAACCATTCCAGTTGTAATTCAGTAGAAGTTTCAATGTGATATGTTGTACATCCAACGTCACGACAAACCTCTGCCAATCGGTTTGTATTGCCGCTGTTCTTACCGCCTATCACTATCATAAGATCTACATTACGTGCTAAGTCAACGGCAGAGTTCTGTCGTTCTTGCGTTGCATTGCATATCGTTTTGAAAATCTTAAGATTCTTAGATTTTTTCTCTAATATCTCTATTATACTGTTAAATTTGAATTGTGAAAAGGTAGTTTGTACAACAACGCCCATTTTTTCCACAATTTGTAGTTTTTCGGCGGATTCTTCATCTTCGATGATTATTCCTCTGTTATTTGCCCATAAATTGATGCTTTTAACCTCAGGATGGTTTTTTTCGCCTAAAATCACCAATGTCATGCCATCTTCAATGACAGACTTAGCATCTTGTTGTGCTTTTTTTACATGAGGACATGTAGCATCTAAAATATGTAAGCCCTTTTCTTCGGCTTCAGCGTAAATGGCAGGACCTACACCATGAGATCTAATAATCATAGTTCCTTCATCGATATCAGCAACCTCTTGAATCGGGCTTACCCCTTTACTTTCTAAGCGCCCTACAACTTGAGGATTGTGAATGATAGGACCTAATGTATAACTTTTACCCTCGCTATTGGCAGCTTCATCAGCCATTTCAACAGCTCGTTTTACGCCATAGCAAAAGCCGTAGTTTTCAGCCAAAATTATTTCCATAAAGTCTCCTCTATACGATTTTCATGATACGAATCTATCATGCGTTGGATTTCACCTTTCACACGATCATTAACTTCTTTTATTGCTTCCGGTGTTGGCTTTGCCTTACTTACAGGAACTTGTTTACCAATAATACATGCGACTTGATTTTTCTTCATATT
The DNA here is from genome assembly GCF_900637515.1 of Veillonella dispar. Lineage (NCBI taxonomy): Bacteria > Bacillati > Bacillota > Negativicutes > Veillonellales > Veillonellaceae > Veillonella > Veillonella dispar. The sequence continues at coordinate 1,176,002 of NZ_LR134375.1, forward strand.
ATGAGATCCAATAATCGCAACTGGTGTAATGCCAATACCCGTACGCAACGCAATGGATGCGGCTCCGTCATGGAATCTTCCAAGTTTCCCATTCTTTTGTCGATTCCCTTCGGCAAATATACCTAGCACCTTATTATCTTTCAATAAGCCTAATGCATGACGAATAGCCACCTTATCAATAGCTCCACGGTTTAGAGGAAACGCACCAAGCCAAGTACAGAAAAATCGAGAAATAGGATTTACGAATAACTCCTGCTTTGCCATAAAGTGCACATGTCTTGGTAATGCATACCCACAAATAGGTGGATCATTATTACTTAAATGATTTGGTACAACAATAACGGGACCTTCCATAGGGAAATTATCACGACCGTATACCTTTAATCCATAGCCGACTTTATAACGCAACCAAAAAGCAGTACGCCAAAGCCATGTAGAAAATTTATTCATCTTAGATTCGCTCCTGTACTAGATGCAATATATGTTTCACTGTTTCATCAAATGTCATATTACTAGAATCCACAACAATGGCATCCTCAACACATACGAGTGGAGATTCATCACGATTTTTATCCATTTCATCACGACTTTCTACGTTCTTTTTAATGTCTTCTAATGGTTGCTCATTAGAAGTACCTTGAACTTCAAGCCATCTACGTTTAGCTCGTGCATCTACAGAAGCAGTTAAATATATTTTCAATTCTGCATTCGGTAATACAACAGAACCTATATCACGACCATCTAAAATAACACCACCAACAGCTGCCATTGCTTGTTGACGTTCAACTAGGTATTCACGTACTCCTTTATAAGAAGCAATGGTTGATACATTTTCATTGATTTGTTGTTGTCGAATTAAATCAGTTACATCTTGACCTTTTACATACACTTTACAAGCACTTGCCGTAGGCTCTAGTGTTAAATCTAATGAAGGGAGTAAAGCCTCAACCTCCTTTTGATTGTTAACATCTACATGACTATCAAGAACAGCCCATGTAACACCTCGATACATAGCACCTGTATCAATATATAAATAACCTAATTCATTAGCCACTACTTTTGAAATACTACTTTTACCAGCCCCTGCAGGACCATCAATAGCAATGGCAATTTTTTTAGTATTCATAATAACCTCTATTCTTCATCACCATGTACAGCATGCATAGCCGCTACATAACCAGTAGAAAAAGCTGCTTGTAAATTATAGCCACCCGTAAAGGCATCAATATCCAAAACCTCACCGGCGCCATATAAACCTTTCACTAATTTAGATTCCATTGTTTTTGGACTAAATTCTTTTAACGAGATTCCCCCTGCTGTCACAATGGCTTCTGCCACCGGACGCAATTCTTTAACGGTTAATGTCATATGCTGTAATACATGACATAAACGCAAACGTTCTTCTTTTGTGATTTGATTAATTGGTTTGCTTGGATCTAATTCAGCAAGCTTTATAACAATAGGAATAAGATTTACCGGCAGTAAATCCTTCATTCCATTAGCCAATTGTTTCTTAGAATATAAATCAAAATCTTTTTGTAATCGCTTATCTAATACTTCTGCAGTTAATGCAGGCTTAAGATTTATTTCAATAGTAATTTGAGGATTTTTCTTACGCAATAATTTGCCTACCGTATGACTTAACGACAAGATGGTAGGACCTGTAAGGCCGAAATGGGTGAACATCATTTCCCCGAATTGCTTGGCCTGTACCTTATTTTTAGAAATAACGGATACCTCAACATTACGAAGGCTAAGCCCCATAATATCCTTCACCCATGATTCCTCAGTTACAATTGGCACCAACGATGGTCTAATATCCGTAATGGTATGCCCTATTTTCTTAGCTAAAGTATATCCATCACCAGTCGAACCTGTTAAAGGATAAGAAGCACCCCCAGTACAGATGATAGCAGCATCACAAGCATATTGTTCTTTATCTGTTGTAACACCCACTACTCGATCATCTTTTACAGTAATAGATGTAACAGGTTCATTTAAATGAACTTGAACATTATACTTTTTCAAGATTTTCATGAATGTATTGCGTACTTCTAGAGCGGAATCAGATTCAGGGAATACGCGACCACCACGTTCTACCTTAGTTTTCAAACCCCAACTATGTAATAGTTCAAGCAAGTCTTCATTACTAAAGCGTTCATAAGCACCGTAGAGGAACTTGCCATTACCTGGCGTATTTTTAATGAACTCAGTCATATCTGCATTATTTGTAATATTACATCGACCTTTACCGGTAATCCCCATCTTCTTACCAACCATATTCATTTTTTCAAGTAATATGACACGAGCACCTTCACGACCTGCTATAACAGCCGCCATAAGACCTGCCGCACCACCACCAATGACTATGATTTGTTTCATTTCTTATCAGTCCCCAACGCTTTAAGTGCTTTAACCTCTCTAATAGTAAGTTGACGAGAAGCACCACGTTTTACACCACCCAATGTGAGACCTGCATAAGCAATACGTTTTAAGTTATGAATGCGATACCCAAAGTGTTCAAACATACGACGAACTTGGCGATTACGACCTTCATGAATTGTAATCTCTACTTCATGAACACCGTTATGATCGTCAAAACCTAAGTCTACAATTGTAGCAGGTGCTGTCATTCCGTCTTCAAGTTTAACGCCATTGGCAATGACTTGTAAATCTTCATCACGAACGCGACCTTTAATGCGCACTTCATAGGTTTTTTCTACACCTTTAGATGGATGTGTTAAGTTTTGTGCTAACTCACCATCATTGGTAAGTAATAGTAAACCTTCCGTATATAAATCGAGACGACCAATAGGATAAATGCGTTTAGATTCATTTTTAATATAATCTAAAACAGTTTCTCGACCTTGAGGGTCAGATACAGATGTAATGACGCCCTTCGGCTTATTTAATAAATAATATACAGGCTTTTCTTGCGCCAATAATTGACCATTAACCTTAACCTTATCTTTTTGAGGGTCAATTTTAACGCCCAGCTCAGTTACCTTGCGGCCATTAACCTGAACTTTCCCCTCTGTAATTAATTCTTCTGCCTTACGTCGTGATGCAACACCACAACTAGCAATAAATTTTTGTAATCGTTCCATATTATCCTTCTGTTTCCGAAACTTCTTGATGTAAAGCTTCAATAGATTCTACACCAGCACTTCTTAAAAACTCGTCAGTTGTGCCATAAAGAATAGGTCTTCCTACAGTGTCTTTATGACCTAGCTCAGCAATAAGAGATCGAGTGAGTAATTGTTTAATAATCTTATCGCTATTTACACCGCGGATTTCTTCAATTTCAGCTTTAGTTATAGGTTGTTTATAGGCTATAACAGCTAATGTTTCCATCGCTGCATTAGATAATTTATCTTCTCGCTTACGTATATGACCTACATAATCAGCGCTTTCCATAGCGCTAACTAACTCAACACCAGCCCCTGATACTCTCAATCGGATACCTCGATTTTGGTCTTCAAGCTCACGTTGTAATGTGTCTATATAGTCCTGTACTTCCTCTGTTGAAAGTCCAAATACTTCTCCAAGCATATCTATTGATATAGGCTTTGCCGATGAAAACAATACGGCCTCTAAATGCATTGTTGGTAAGCTCATATAGCCCCCTTTCTATACGGTACCTTCTAAGGCTGCAGTGAATACAATATCATCCTCTTCATAGCTCATTTCCATAATTTGTTGTTTCAACAATTCTAAAACAGCCATAAAGATCGTTACCATTCCACTCTTTGTTTCAATTGCCACTAATAACTCTCTAAAGTGTAAACTTTCACCACGACGTATACGACTAGATAAAGACAGAATCATATCTTCTAAGCTATAACTGTCTTTTTCAACCTTTACTTCACGAATAGGTTCCTCTTCAGGTAATTCCTTAGCTCGCTTTAAGGTTTGATAAAAAATTTCGTATAATTGGGAAAGTTCTAAATTATATACATTATCTAATCCAAGTACGCTTGTTTCTTCAGGTCTACTAAATATATTGGCAGAAACAGCTGTACGCTCCATTAATAGAGCTGTAAAATCCTTGATTTTCTTAAACTCTACTAATTTTGCTACCAATTCATCACGTGGATCCTCAGCTTCATCTGGCTCAGGTTCAGCTTTAGGCAGTAACATACGCGATTTAATCTGCAATAAGGTAGATGCCATTACAAGAAACTCACTACTATAATGAATATCAAAGTGATTCCAATTATCTAAATATTCCAAGTATTGACTCGTAATTTCAACGATAGGAATATCGGTGATTTCTATTTTATGTTTTTCAATGAGATGTAAAAGCAAGTCTAAAGGACCTTCAAAAACATCTAACTTATAATTATAATCTCCCATAAACCCCAATCCTTAGAAAATATACTTTAACTATATAATTATAAAGCATTTATAGTAGTACTTTCAAATAATTGTTTTTTTTACAGTCATCTGCTATCTTTATTATAGTAATTATTATATATTATGAAAAAAATTTATTGTGTATTCCTACAAGAGGGGATTTATTATGTTATCTAGTTTAAAGCAAATTGGGAGAAACCCCATCTTTCGCTTTGGTATCATTAGTATTGTTTTATATATAGCTCTATTTTTCATCTATGAACCTATTACACTAGGACTAGATGTTGAAGATATAACGATTTTAGCAGTACCAACAATTGTAGGTACTTTTTTATTTCAATACTTTATGGGGTGTACCGTTTTTCATAGACCATTTTTAGGATATGGATTAGTTGGTATTCTTTGGGCTCTTACATTCCCACTCCTTTTCCACTGGTCCTATGTTAAACCTTTATATTTCTATGAATTCGCTAATGACTTCTTATTTGGCCTACTCATTTTTATGGGCTTATCTGGAATTCAATTCTTACTAAATCAAACGAATCGCCTTCATAAAACCACATCATTAATCATGGCAATCATTACCATGATATTAAGTCTTATTCCATTCTTACAAATTGGATACTACTTAACTACATGGCATTGTTTAACGCCAGCTAGTTTACTAGCAGTATATATGACGAACCCAGAAGAAGCCTTTGGTTTCTTAAAAAATGCTGCCGGTATCCCTGGTCTTATCGCTGTTGGTATAGGTCTTATATTATGGACGTATCTACTCTACTGGTCTAATCTAGGAATGAAAGCAGTAGTAAACTTAAATACTACACGACCTATGCGCTCTACATTGCTAATTGCATCTATAGTAGCATTCTTAGTATATGTACCATTCTTCTTATTCCCTAAAACATGTATTGTAGCAAACTGGATTGCTGCTGGCGATTATGTAAAACAGATGCAACAATATAATGATAACCATCATTTAGTTTTCGATTCCTTTAATTTAGATACAAAGGAAACCTCTGCCAATAAAACACCAGGTACGATCATATTAGTAATTGGTGAGTCTAGTTCTCGTGATTATATGAAGGTTTATAATCCAAACTTCCCTTATGACGATACACCATGGCAAGGTAATATGCGCTCTGATAACAAAGATTTTGTGTTCTTTGATAACGCATATTCATCCTATGTACAAACAGTACCTACTCTAGAACGCGCTTTATCTGAACGCAATCAATATGATGATAAACCATTCCTTGATTCAGCAAACATCTTAGACGTAGCTAAAAAGGCTGGTTATACTACTTCTTGGTTTAGTAACCAAGGTGTATTTGGTGAATACGATACAGCCATTTCTCTAATGGCAAAAACAGCAGATACTACAAAATGGTCTCACGAATCATATGCATTCTCTGATCGCTATGATGAATCATTATTGCCTTTATTACAATCTGTAGACCCTACGAAAAATAACTTTATCGTTATTCATATCATGGGTAGCCATATTTATTACAATGACCGTTACCCTCATGAGTTTAGTAAATGGAAACAAGGCCCATACCCAGATGGCCAAGAAGCATATGCTAATAGCCAACTGTATACGGATTGGTTATTACAACAAATCTATACGTATGGTAAGGAAAAATTAAACTTACAAGCTATGGTCTATTTCTCTGACCACGGTGAAAGTTTAGATAAATCTCATAACCCAGATACATTTGACTTTGTTATGACTCACATTCCATTCTGGATTTATTTATCTCCTCAATATCGTGCAGCGTATCCTCAAACTGCAGAGGAACTTACTAAGCACGAACATCAATACTTTACAAATGATTTACTATATGACACATTAATCGGTCTTATGCATGCACCTAACCAACGTTATGATGCAACACGAGACTTCAGTAATGATAAGTATCGATTTAATTTACATAACCTTACTACCTTACTAGGGGAACAACCATTAACTAACGATCCTGTAAATGCAGGTAAATAATCTAGACTATTTCTTGAACTGAGTTAATCATATTAATCTGTTATCAGTAAAGCATATAATTATGTAATGATAGCCAGTTAAGGTTATAGTAAAGAAAAAACAAAAAAGAGATGAGTTAAAACTCATCTCTTTTTTTCTTCTATTAATAAATCAATATCATCTTCTGTATACACTTCAATATTATTCTTTAATAGAGCCTCTACAGTGCATCCATGACCATCCCGTAGGGTTTTACTAAAGGTGCCATCATAAATGCGCTTATAGCCACAACTAGGGCTTTTTGCTTTCATTAGAGCCCGATTACACTCATTTTGAAAAGCTATATCTAATGTATTCTGAGCACCTATAAGGAATTCTTTAGTTACATCAGTCCCATTAGCCGTACATATACGTTCTCCTTGTCGCTCTGCAGGATCACGCGGTGTACTAAGTCCACCTAATACTTCTGGACATACAGGTACTAAATCAAACATTTCTTTTAACAATGGTAATTTCCCTATATAATTATCTTTTCCATCATAACGACATGATACGCCGCATAGACATTCACTAATTAGCAATTTAGGTTTCTTATTCATAGTATTATTTAATATGTAGTATTAAAACTTAATTTACATAAGAAAAAAAGACTAACCGAAGTTAGTCTTAATTGGTGCCGAGGACCGGAATCGAACCGGTACGGTTGTTTCCAACCGACGGATTTTAAGTCCGTTGCGTCTGCCTGTTCCGCCACCCCGGCATGGGTAACGTTTGTGGAGGCGGCACCCAGAATCGAACTGGGGAATAAAGGTTTTGCAGACCTCTGCCTTACCGCTTGGCTATGCCGCCATATAAAGTTGGAGCGGGAAACGAGATTCGAACTCGCGACCCCCGCCTTGGCAAGGCGGTGCTCTACCGCTGAGCTATTCCCGCATGTACATGGTGCCTCAGGACAGAATCGAACTGTCGACACACGGATTTTCAGTCCGTTGCTCTACCAACTGAGCTACCGAGGCATGAATGGCGACCCCGATCAGATTTGAACTGACGATCTTCGCCGTGACAGGGCGACATGTTAACCGCTACACCACGGGGCCGTATCCAAAGTACTTGCTTAGTATATCGGTTATCAGGACTTTTGTCAACACTATCCTACAATATTTTTGATGAATTCTTCTTCATCTTTTAATGTTGTGGATTCTTTATGTCCTGGGTCGATTATTAAATCCTTAGACAAGGTTAATATATACTTCAAACTAGTAATCAAATCTTCTGGATTACTATTATAATTGTCAGTATTCCCTACATTTTGTTTGAATACAGTATCCCCTGAAAATAGATGTCCTTCTATTTCAAAACAAACAGAACCAGCACTATGACCAGGTGTGTGATGGACAATAACTTCAAAGGGTCCTAATTGTAGTTTACCTGTTACTAAATCGTTACAATTAGTATACATTTTCTTCTTGTAAACACTTGGTCTGCGACGAATTAATTGTAATAATTCTTGATCTAAAGGATGTAAATAAGCAGGAATATTATAATGCTCACATACCTCATCTAGAGCTGACACATGGTCACAATGACCATGTGTCAATAGAACTGCTATTGGTTCAGAATCCCCTACCATTTCAATGATATGCTTACTATGAAATCCAGGATCAATTATTAAAGATTTACCCTCTTTAACGAGTACGTAGCAATTCGCTTTATAAAGCCCTAGAGGGCGTTTTATAATATTCATATTATTCGCCCCCTATAGAACACGATACCGCTTGGAAGATTGTTTTTTTATAAAATACCCTTCCCAGAATTGAGGATGAAGCATAACAAGAATGGTAAATAATTCTAAACGCCCCAATATCATATCAACAATAGCTATACATTTTGCTGAGTCAGGCATAGCACCAAAGGAATCAGTGGGACCAAATCCACCAAAACCAAGGCCAACATTACTTAAGAATGCTGTTATCACTTGCATAGAATCATATGTGGATAAACCAGTGCAAGTCATCAAAAAGACAGAAATAACATAAATCATTAAGTATAAAAATAAAAATTGTTGTGTCATTTGAATCCACTTGGTAGGCATTGGTTTACCATTGATGCGTACAACTTGAACCATATCTGGATGAATCGATTTACGCAGGTAAATGATACTACTTTTAATTAAAATAATGAGACGTATAATTTTAACGCCCCCTGTGGTAGAACCACTACAACCACCAAAAAATGATGAAATAAAGAGCATCATCTGAGCTGCAGCAGGCCATAAATCATAATCACTTACAGCAAATCCACTACCAGTTTGAATCGATACAAGATTGAAGGACGCATCCCTAATAATTTGTATTGGATCATTTATAGTAGATTGTAAGGCTAATGATAATCCAATAATTATAATGCCTATTAGAATTACAAGCCAATACATGCGTGTTTCAAAATCATCAATTAAAATACGAATCCCTTTATGAAGAGCATTATAGTATACAGAAAAATTTCCGCCTGCTAATATCATAAAGAAAATAAATACAAAGCAAATATAGTTATTCTGCTCATAAACAAACGTACCAGCTGATGTAGGTGTAAAACCACCTGTAGATATAATAGAAAATGCATAATTAAGTGCATCAAATGGTTCGATTCCACCCGCCCATAGCATGAGGAAACAAACTCCAGTGAACACAATATATAACCGCCAAAGTTTTGTAGCCATTGATTGAATACGAGGCATAACTACACCTGGTTTTGGTACCGAAGCTTCTGCATTAAACATATGAGCTGCGTCAGCACCAAGATTTTTCAAGAAGGATAAAATAAGGACGATAATCCCCATCCCACCAATCCAGTGCATAAGTCCACGCCATAATACAAATGTATTCGGTAAATCATCTACACTATTAATAATAGTAGCACCAGTTGCAGTAATCCCAGATGTAGCTTCAAACAGCGCATCAAACACATTGACTAAAATACCACTACCAAGAAATGGTAAGGAGCCTAAGATAACGGTTAATATCCATGTAGCTGATACTACTAAATACCCATCGCGAAGACTAAAACTTTGACTTTCTTTGCCATAATAAGATAAAAGTCCACCTAAGCCGAATGAAATACCGGTGGTAATCAAAAATGACCAATATGCAGTTTCAAATACGACACTATATATAAAGGGTATCAATGTAAAAATCCCAAATATATATAATAGCCGCCCCACTAAGGACATGACAATTTGAATGCGCATAGTCCCTCCAAACTAGGTTAGATATTTAAGTAATTTACTTACTGATTCAGGTAACGCAAAGAGAACAATGTGATCTCCATCTAAAATCTCAGTATTACCACGTGGCACAATGGCTTCATCACCACGCAAAATAACACCTACTAAAGCCTTCCCTGGTAAACGTATATCTTTCAATTGTTTACCGGCTACAGGTGATTCACTTGTAATAGCAACCTCAATAGATTCCGCTTTCCCACCTTCAAAGGTAGAGATTGATAAAACACCTTCTCCGCTTCGAACAAAACGTAAAATTTGACTAGCTGTAAATAAACGTGGAGAGAATACGACATCAATGCCTACTTGTTCCATAAGCATAATGTATTCAGGTCGCCCTACACGTACTACAGTCTTAGGGATCCCCATATGTTTACCTACAAGAGCGACTAACAAGTTAAGCTTGTCATCATCCGTAAGTGCAATGATAACATCACTATCAGCAATCTCTTCTGCTTCTAAGAGATCGAAATCCGTAGCATCCCCATTAATAACAATTGTCTTATCCACAAGGTTTGCTAGCTGTTCACAACGGTCAAAATTCTTTTCAATAACTTTAACCGAAAATCCAGCTTGCTCCAAAAGGACCGTTAAATTTCTACCTAAAAGGCCAGCTCCAATGATAACAGCTCTTTTATAGAATGTATTATGATTATGGAACCAAAGACTTTCTACCTCTTCAACGGCTTCTTTCAAGCCTAAGAAGAATACACTATCATCAGGCTGTAGAATACTTTCACCATGAGGAATAATCATTTCACCATAGCGTAAAACACCTACTAGTAAAACACCTTCAGGGAATTGGATTTCTTTTAAAGGTTTTCCGATTAATGGAATATCATCTGTAATCTTAAATTCCATGAGGCGCACAGCGCCTTGACCAAAGTCCTCAACATCAATAGCTGAAGGCGTTTCTAAAATTTGTAAAAGCTCTTGAGCCGTAACCATTTCAGGATTAATGAACAAATCTACGCCTAATTTGGCACGCATCTCATCATCCATATGTTCTGCTACAGTATTATCCCGAACACGAGCAATCGTTGTAGGAACACCTGTAATCTTAGCTACAGCACAGGATAGCATATTTACTTCATCAGAATCGGTAACAGCAATAAACATTCCTACATCTTCCATACCGATTTCATTGAGCAATTGTATATCACTGCCGTTACCTTGAACAAGGCTAACATCTAAGGTATTTTCAAGATTTTGTATGCGTTCTGATGACCGATCGATAACGTACACATCATGATCATCTTGTATCAGGCGTTGTGCCAAGGAATAGCCAACCTTACCAGCACCTACAATGACAATTTTCATCGTCTTTATTCCTCTTCTTGTGATTCATTACTAACAGGAGGTGTCCATTGACGTCCTATTTCAGTTAATAATGTCCAACCATCATCTTGAACAATCTTTTTCTCTTTCATCAAATGCCCTAAAGCACGTTTAAACGCGGCTTTGCTGATGTTAAACTTATCTTTAATCAACATAGCAGAAGATTCATCACTATACGGCATCTTACCACCACGGTTAAGAAGATATTCCATAATAATATCTCCATCAGATATGAGGGCCTTTTCCTTGGTAGGGCGCATGGATACATTGATTCGGCCATCATCACGTTTAAAGGTAACGCGACCTTCAACCATCTCCCCAACCTTTAGTTTTCTCGTCATTTCTGAGCGATGTAAAAAGGCTATCCATCGTTCTGGAGTAATAAAGAATGCCCCATCACTAGTTAAGTTATAAATAGCACCCTTAACTAGTTGTCCTACCTTAGCCTCTGTAGCGGCCTTAGAAGCACGACGCATTTCATCATCTACATCCATAGATACTGCAAATCGACCAGATTTATCAGTATATAGGCGAACCCAAACCTTTTCACCAACTTGAGGACGTCCACGCATCTCAGCATGTGGCATAAAGATACCACGCTCAGTGCCAACCTCAACGAAACAGCCAAAGTTTGTAGTGTTGATTACCTCAACATAGCCAATTTGACCTACCTTCATCGCAGGTAAACGCATAGACGCAGTTAAACGTCCTTTTGGATCGCGATATAAAAATACCTCTACCTCATCACCAATAGCAACTGGAGATGTTTGTTGATCCTTATGAAGCAAAATATCATCATTTGTATTGCCTGTTTGACCATCTAGAAAGGCCCCTTGGTCACTAGTACGCAATACTTTTAATGTGGCAATTGTATTTTCCAACAATTCTGTAGCCATATTATACTCCTTCAAATGGAACTCGAACTGCATCATTCCACAACTCTTCTAAACCGTAGAATTCACGCAATTCATCACCACCAAAGACATGACAAATAACATCGCCAAAATCAAGTAAAATCCATTCCCCTTCACGGTAACCTTCTCTGTGGTTGACTGTCATGCCCAATTCTGCTGCTTTATCTTCCATTTCATCAGCAATACTTTGAGATTGCTTGATATTATTCGCACTAGCAATTAGGAAGTAATCACCTAACATAGATACACCTTCTAAATCGAGGATTTCAATATCTCTACCTTTTTTATCGAAAGCAGCTTGTGCTAATTGTAATACGATTTCTTTAATTTCTTCTTTATTTTTCATACTATTCCCCTTTTACCGTTTTTTACTACTCTCATCACCAGGTTCTGTTGGCTTTGTAATAGTCCCACCATTATGTTCTGATTCAGGCGCAACCTTGGCTGTACTATTAGTTGGAGCTGTTACAAATTGTGTCATTTCATTAGCTGGTAAATTTCCCATCGTAATGCCTACTAATCGTTGTGCTTCCGTAGGATTTACCTTCCAATATGTCATATCTCCTACTAGCTCTTTTTCTCCAGGAAGAATGTAGAAATGGATTTCTTCCTTATTGATTTTGCTAGCATTATACACAAGCTTAATAGCATCTAAAGTAGAAATATTGCTATCATAATGATCCCAAATACGCCAAATATGCCATGCATTTGTTAAGAAGAATGCATTATGCTCTTCTTCTACCCATAGTTTTAAAAAGCGTTCTTGTCGTTGTACACGTGTAAATGTATCATGTTTTGGATCAGAATATCTTAAATAAGCCAATGCTTTATCACTATCTAATGTTTGATAGCCTCGTTGCAAATCGATATCTTTATTTCCGTCTGCATCCACGTGTTCCATATTTTGTTCTACATAGATTTGTTGATTTCCTAATACATCATTCGTTTTTTTGAAAGCATTTTGGTTAACGACAACATAATATGGTATAGAAATATGGAACATATCTTCAATAACAGCTTTTGTTAAATCAATACCACCTTTTTCATAGATGCTATTGAGCATTGTTGCATCAGTCTGATCTCTGTTATCAATTTTACTATTACTAGGGATGCCAATAACATCCATAGTCTTTTGATCTAAATTAATAGACAACAAGAATAAGCTATCACTTTGACTTGGATTATTATCATCAGTACCGACAACAAGAATATATAACGGTTTATCTAAGCCTTTTTGCTCTACAGATACAGTATTACCATCTTGTTTATTTCCATTATCTCCAGATGCATCAGTTGATTCGGTAGTACCTACAATAGCTCTATATGCATAAGATACACCAGTATACAAACCGTATCCTATACCGCCAAGTAATGCTACTAGTACAATAATAGCTAATATAATTCTAGGCCATTTAACAGATGACTTTTGTTGACGTCTTCTTCTTCGACGGCGAGCTCTTGCTCGTTCACGTTCTTCCATATATAAACTCCATTATTTACAAGATTGTAACACATCATTACGACCAAGAATGGTCAAAGGATAAATAGATTGTTTTTGCTCAATAAGATGAATAATAGTGTTATCAAAACCAAGCAATACAGCTTTATCTAAATTTTGATCCGCTACTTTACGCAATTCATCAACACCTGGAAAATCTCGATTAGGTTCTATATAGTCTGCTAAGAATATAACTTTATCTAGTTTAGACATATGTACCTTACCAGTCGTATGAACCCTAATGGCTTCCAAAACCTCATTATCAGATATGGAAAATTCTTGTTTAGCACGAATCATACCGGCTAGTCCATGTAAAAGATTACCATTGCTTAATAATTCTTGATCAGCCTCATAGGATTCAGCACTAACTAGCTTTTGCATTTCCTTCAGCGAAAGCTCCTTTGCACAATCATGCAACAATGCGGCTAATCTAGCCTTTTCCACATCAACGCCATAAAGTTCAGCTAAATGAGTGGCTGATTCAACAACGCCAAGAGTATGCTTAAAACGTTTTTTACTCAACCATTGACTCACGCTAACTTGTATTTCATCAAATGATAACATCCTTTATTCCTTCCCATAAATATGGTTTTCTTCTATATACTCCACTACACATTTAGGCAACATGTACCGAACAGTTTTTCCAGAACGTAACCGCTCTCGCAAATACGTAGCAGATAATTTCATCTCAGGAACCTCCATAAGATGTATTTTTTCTCGTGCTTTTGGTCCTAAAATATCTAATGTTTCATCAATTGCACTAGATCCATCAGGTCTTGTAGCACCAATAAAGTGGACCTCATTTAATAATTCCTCAATAAATTTCCACGTTGGCAACGCACGAATTGTATCCGTTCCCGCTATAAAGTAAAATTCAACATTTGGTCCATAGAGCATCTTAAAATGTTGAATCGTATCAACTGTATACGAAGGGCCTTCACGACGCATCTCTACATCAGAAATTTCAAAATTTGGATTATCTGACACGGCTGCTGCTGTCATAGCATATCGATGATGACTATCTATTACATCATGTTGCTTATGAGGTGGTATCCGTGCTGGCACGAAAATAACCTTCTCAAGGTTAAAACTTTCACAAGCCACCTCAGCAATCATTAGATGCCCTAAATGGATAGGATTAAATGTTCCACCTATGATACCTATACGACGTTTCTCTACCATAATAATGTCACACCCTTAATGACAATGACACAAATAATGATAAATAAGAGCAGTGCTTTTCCATAGGATATCCATTCGTATCGACCTTTTGGGGTCTGAATATATCTGTAGTATGCCCTTATTAAGTAATATACTGTCTTCACTTTCGAACTTGGCCTTCTCCAAATACAAAGTATTTATATGATGTTAGTGCTTGTAATCCCATTGGCCCACGAGCATGGAGCTTTTGAGTACTAATACCGATTTCAGCACCAAAACCAAATTCAAAACCATCAGTAAAACGCGTAGAAGCATTATGATACACAGTAGAACAATCTACTAAGTTCATGAATACTCTTGCACGCATCGGTTCATCTGTTACGATAGCCTCTGAATGATGTGTAGAATAACAATTAACATGATTAATGGCTTCTTCAAGATTTTCAACAATACGTACATTTAAGTCCATATCGTTATATTCAGTATGGAAGGAATCCTCTGTTAAAGGAATTGTATTCTCCATATATTGAGCCACAGCTGTATCACCGTGAATTCGGACGCCATATTCTTGTAGAACCTCATCAAGACGTGGTAAAAACTCACCAGCCACCGCTTGGTGTACTAGCAATGTTTCCATAGAGTTACATACAGACGGACGTTGTACCTTTGCATTGATTGCAATTTCTAATGCCATATCGAGATTCGCATATTCATCTATATATGTATGACACACACCACTACCGGTTTCAATAACAGGAATACTACTTTCCTCTACAACACGACGAATCAGTCCAGCTCCACCACGAGGAATGATGACATCAATATATTCACGTTGGTGCAATAATACACCAACCATATCCCGATCAAGAACTTCCACAAGTTGAATAGCATCTGGCGTAATACCTAAAGATTCTAAGGTATTACGCATAATAGTCACGATAATTTGGTTGGTATGGAATGCCTCCTTACCACCTCGCAGTATCGTAGCATTCGATGTTTTTAAACAAAGCACACCAGCATCAATTGTTACATTTGGACGAGCCTCAAAAATAATGCCAATAACACCAAAAGGTACCGCTCTTTTTTCAATAGTCAAACCGTTAGGCCGTGTAATTGTTTCTATAACCGAACCTACTGGACTTTCAAGAGCAGCTACTTGACGAACACCTTCTGCCATTTGAGAAATACGGCTAGGTGTCAATGTTAGTCGATCTATCATGGTTTGAGGCACATTATAATCACCAGATTTATCTAAGTCTAACTGATTAGCAGCCATAATTTCATCGGCTTGTGCTTCTACAGCATCAGCGATTGCTAATAATGCAGAATCTAATGTACCTTGATCAATTTGAGCTAATTCAAAGGATGCCGCTTTAGCTCTTTGACCCATATCTTTACAAATTTCTTCATACTGGTTCATAGGATATCCTCAATGTAATAAAACTAGATTATTACGATGTACTGCTTCATCATAGGTTGTATTAATACCTAAAATTTGAGCTATATCATTTGTATTATGACCTTTAATGGCCTTCATATCTTCGATGCCATAGTTGATAAGTCCACGGCCAATTTCTTTACCATCATGATAAATAGAAATTGTATCACCAGGTCCAAATGACCCATCTACATCAATAATACCAGCTGGTAAAATGCTTGCCCCTTTATCTAATACAGCACGTGCACAACCATCATCAATAGTGATTGACCCTTTCAATCGTTTACCAAAGGCAAGCCAATGATGTTTACCTGATAGCCCAGCATCATGCGCTTCAAAGAGAGTACCAATTTGTTCGCCCTTACATACACGACGAACAGAATCTTCCACTTCACCAGATGTGATTACCATCGGTACGCCTGAGTTTGTAGCCATATGAGCCGCTTTAATTTTAGTATACATACCACCAGTACCCATGTTAGATCCTGCTCCACCTGCAATGGCATAAGTTTCATCAGTAATTTCAGAAACTGTTTCTATTAACGTAGCATCTGAATTAGTTGCTGGATTAGCTGTATATAATCCTTCAATATCGGATAAAATGATAAGCAAATCAGCATCTACAATACCTGCTACGGTAGCAGATAAAGTATCATTATCTCCGATTTTAAATTCTTCAATGGCAACCACGTCATTTTCATTAATGATAGGAATAACATTGAGTTGCAATAACGTATGTAATGTATTACGCAAATTAAGATAACTATGGCGACCAGTACTATCTTCTTTTGTTAAAAGAATTTGACCTACTGTACGACCATATTCACGAAACATACGCTCATACATATGAATAAGGATGCCTTGTCCTACTGCTGCAGCAGCTTGTTTTAATACAAGGTCTCTAGGTTTTTCCTTAAATCCTAAAGGGGCCAGTCCAGCACCTGTTGCACCAGAAGAAACGAGGATAACCTCTTTACCTTGGTTAGCTAAATCTGATAGTTGGCGTACTAATCGTTCAATGCGTTCTAGGTTTAAATGACCATTAGCATAACAAAGCGTACTACTGCCTACTTTAACTACTATTCTTTTTGCGTTGATGATAGCACTGCGCATAGAATAACCTCCTAGGGCTAACAGGTTATGTAGACCCCCATATAATACATGTTAGTAATATGACGATTTATTTAGGTAGAATAATTTTTGGTTCTTTTTTAGCTTTATATAATACACCGTTAAAGCCGATAACTTGGACTAATTCGGCACCAAGCATATCAGCTAACTCTTGGAAAATCGTCTTATCTTCAGGGCTATTGTTGAGTAATTTTACCTTGATTAATTCACGAGCCATTAATGCTGCGCGAGCACTATCAATAACACTATTTTCTAAACCATTTTTACCAATTTGAACTACTGGTGGCATTGTTGCTGCCAAAGAACGTAAATACCGTTTTTGTTTTCCTGTCATTATTACTCCTACTCTTGGAATGTAAAGCGTTGATCGCCAATTACAACTTCATCACCGTCTTTACAACCTTTTTCCTTCAATTTAGCATCGAGCTCCATAAAACGCCAAATGCGTTGGAATCTACGAAGAGATTGATCATCACTTAAGTTTGTCATTGCCACTAAGCGTTCAATACGTTTACCTGTAATATAGAATGCAGCATCATCACCACGTGTAATAACGAATTCCACATCAGGTTTTGCTTCGTATACTACTGTATCATCAGTTGCTTCCGGTTCTGGCTCATAATTTTCTACATAGTAGTAAGCTCGTTCCATAAGCTCTGGTAAACCTTCACCACTTAATGCATTGATAAGGAATACTTCATATCCTTTATCTTCAAAATATTTTTTTGTATCAGGAATTGTTGTATCATCAAAGACCATATCAATCTTATTGAGTGCAACAATTTGTTTTTTATTGGCTAATTTTTCAGAATATTTACGAAGTTCTTCATTAATAGCATCAAAATCAACCTTTGGATCGCGTCCTTCCATACCAGATACATCAAGGACGTGAATTAAAATATTAGTCCGTTCTACGTGACGCAAGAAGTTATGTCCTAGGCCAACACCTTCGCTAGCCCCTTCAATAAGACCAGGAATATCGGCTAATACAAAACTACGGTCACCAGAGATGGTTACTACCCCAAGTACAGGTGTCAATGTAGTAAAGTGGTAAGCAGCTACCTCTGGTTGAGCTTTAGAGACCTTACGTAAAATACTAGACTTACCAACAGATGGATAGCCTAATAAACCAACATCTGCCAATACTTTAAGCTCTAGTTGCAACCAGAACTCTTCACCAGGTTCACCCTTTTCTGCGAATGTAGGTGCACGGTTAGCACTTGTTTGGAAGCGTGCATTACCACGGCCACCACGACCACCTTTAGCAATAACAAAAGTATCGCCGTCGTTAACGAGGTCACAGAAAATTTTACCTGTTTCTTCTTCTTTAATTACAGTACCCAACGGAACTGGAATAATGAGTGGCTCAGAACCGCGACCATGCTTGTTGGAGCTTTCACCATTACCACCAGCAGGTGCCTTAAACTGACGTTTATATCTAAAGTCTACAAGAGTATTAATATTCTTGTCCGCTTTAAATATAACGTCTGCCCCTTTACCACCATCGCCGCCACTAGGGCCGCCATTTGGCACGTATTTCTCACGGCGGAAACTAGACATGCCGTCCCCACCGTCACCGGCCTTAACAAAGACACGCGCTCTATCTATAAACATACTTTAACTCCTATGCATTATTGCTGTAATAACTCTAATGCTTTTTTAATTTGAATATCATCTAATGTACTAGATGGATTTACACCTTTTGGTAAATCCAGTTCTACATCAGGTTTAATACCAATGCCGTCAATAACACGGTCATTTGGTGTATGGTATTTGGCAATAGTTACCTTAACACCTTCATTATCGAGGCTAGGGTAAATAGTTTGAACTGTACCCTTACCATATGTATTAGTACCTAAAATAGTACCTAGTTTACGATCTTGAATAGCACCAGCTATAATTTCAGATGCACTAGCAGACCCTTTGTTAACAAGAACGACTAATGGCATAGCTACTTCTGGACCATTAGACTTATAAACCTCTTTTTTCCCAGCTCTATTTTGTACGGTTACTAATGTTCCTGGAGGCATAATATAGTTAGAAATCTTTTCTGTAGTAGATAATAACCCACCAGGATTATCTCGAAGGTCTAAAATTAGTTCCTTCATACCTTGAGATTGTAATTCTTTAAATTGTGTTTCGAAATCATCAGCTGTATTTTCTGCAAATTGACTAATCCGAATATATCCAACTGTACTTGTGAGCATTTTGCTTTTAACAGTAGGTAACACAATAGATTCACGGGTAATATCAAAGTGTAATTTTTCACCATTACGCTCTATATCAAGGGCGACAATAGTACCAGCCTCGCCGCGAATTCGAGAGGATGCATCTTCTACAGTAATATCACTTGTAGATTGACCATCGATAGCAATAATATGATCACCAGGTTTTATGCCCGCTTTGAAAGCTGGTTGATCTTCCATAATACTAACTGCATATAAACCTTTATCATCATGACCAAGAACCATGCCTACACCTGCATAAGTGCCAGATGTTTGCATTTTCATGGACTTAAATTCGTCAGCATCTAAATAAATACTATGGGGCTCTCCCAAAGAGCCAATTAAGCCTTTAAGCATACCATCATAAAGGGTAGCTTTAGACATCGGTGTCATAAAGACTTGACTCGCAGCATAGTAGGCTACAAATAGTCTTGGTAATCCCCAGAATGAACCAGATAAGTACCAAAACGTAAGCCACATAATAACGATGCCGGAGCCTATATATTTCAATAGACTCCATAACACCGTACGTGTATCAAATTTCATATTATAAATATCCCATAGGATCAACAGGATCCCCACTTATACGAACTTCAAAATGTACGTGTGGCCCAGTACTATTACCAGTGCTACCAGCATAGGCAATAACTTGACCTTTAGATACATCTTGTCCTTCAGAGACAGCAAGCTCAGAATTATGGCCATAAAGGGTGGACATACCATTACCATGGTCGATAACTACAGCGTAACCATAGCCACCCATCCAACCAGACCAAACAACAGTACCTCCATCAGCAGCATGAACTGGTGTACCTTCATCAACACCAATATCAATACCGGAATGGTAGATAGTTGTACCCCAAATTGGATGTGTACGATAGCCATAAGGAGAAGTAATTTCACCACTTACAGGCCAACCAAGTTGACCAGATCCTTGAACCCAAGAGTAGCTTGGTGCAGACTGTTGAGCCGCAGCTGCCGCTGCTGCTTCTGCAGCTGCACGAGCTGCCGCACGTTCAGCTTGGCGAGCTTTCAATAATGCTGTAATTTGAGCGGAAGAAGCATTAAGTTCTTCCACTGCTTGCATTGCAGTAGCACGATCATTTTGTGCCTTCTGAAGAACTACCTCCCGTTCTTTTTTCTTTTGTTCAATTTCAGCTTGTTTTGCTACAGCAGCTTTTTCAAGCTCTACTAGCTTAGCTCGAGATTGCTCAAGAGCCTGTTTACGTGCCGCAATTTCAGCACGTTCTTTTTTAATTTCATCGATTAACTTGATGTCAGAATCAATGATGCGTTTTAAGATTTCTAATCGATTTGCAAAATCGCTAAAATCTTTAGAGCCAATGACAACATCTAAATAACTTAGACGTCCATTGATATAAATATCTCGTACACGCTTATAAAATACGGATTCTCGTCCTTCTAAGCGCTTTTGTGCTTCTGCGAGTAACTTTTCATTAACAGTAATATCATTTTCAACGGCTACACGTTGCTGTTGAATAGATTCTAACTGTTGTTGGGCCTGACGTAATTGCTCTTCAATTTGTCGCAACTGTTCAGATACACTTACAATAACAGTTTCTGCATCAGCTTTGATAGAGTTTTGTTGATTAACTTGTTGTTGAATTGAATCTAATTGATTCGTTAAATCCTCATCTTCCGCAGCAATGTATAGTGGTGTTCCCAGTACTACTATACCTGTTAAAATTGTTGCTACAAGACGAGATTTGATTGTGTTGTATTTCATAAACATTACACCTTCATGTATTGTTTTAAAGAAATCGTACTACCAATAGCACCGACTATAATACCGCCACCTAGAATATAGATAGCCACATCATAGAAGAATGGGAACATTGGTACTAATGGGAAGAATGCTAAAGACTCAGAAACTTCCATGGTAATGAAATGGTAAAACTCACCTACACAAAGTACGGCAATTACAGCCCCCACTAAGCCCAATAACATACCTTCGATCAAGAATGGCCAACGAATAAAACCATTGGTTGCACCAACATATTTCATGATGGCAATTTCTTTACGACGGGCGAATACAGTCAAGCGAATTGTATTAGAAATGATGAATAATGTAGCTGCTGCTAAGAATGCGATTAATACAATACCACCAATTCTGATTACTTGAGTAATGCGGAATAGTTCTTCTACAATATCTTGACCATAATGCGTACTTTCAACACCTTGGAATGTAGTGGCTAATTTAGCTGTAGCCTTAACATCACTTGGGTTATCAAAGGTTAATACATAAGAGTTTGGCAATGGATTTACATCACCTAATGCATTTACCAATTGTTGTTGATCACCGAGGCGTGCTTTGAATTCCTTCATAGCTTGCTCTTTATTAACAAACTCTAAATGCTTAAGATTTGGTATAGCTTTAATTTGCTTACCTACAGCCATAATTTGGTCAGTTGTTAAACCATCTTTTAAATAAATGCTCAATTGAACTTGGTTTTCTAAACTAGATGCCATATTATTCAAATTGATAACACCGCAAAGGAATACACCGAGCATAAATAGAGATAAAGCCACTGTAGAAATAGATGCTAACGTCATAAGACCGTTACGCTTCATAGATTTGAGGGCTTCTTTAAAAAAGTATTTCAATGTTCTAGGCTTCATTAATTTCTGCACCTCTCATATTATCACTTTGAACGCGACCATCTTTAAGACGAATAACACGTTTATTTAAATACGAAACAAGATCCATATTATGGGTAACCATAATAACAGTTGTGCCAAAATTATTGATATGCTTAAACAAATCTACAATACCTTTACTTGTATCAGGATCTAGATTACCAGTCGGTTCATCAGCAATGAGCACAGAAGGTCGATTTACAATGGCGCGGGCAATAGCAACACGTTGTTGTTCACCACCAGATAAATCCTCTGGTAAATCATTTGCCTTGTCAGTTAACCCAACAAGCTCTAGTACATGACTTACCTTTTCCTTAATTACCTTTGGTTTTTCTTCAATTACTTCAAGAGCAAAGGCAATATTTTCTGATACCGTTTTGTTTGGTAATAAACGGAAATCTTGGAATACAACACCAAGTTTTCTACGTAATTTTGGAATTTTACTACGCTTCATACGCGTAACATCAAAATCATCAACAATGACAGTACCAGAATCGGGTACTACTTCATGAGTTAACAATTTAAATAGAGTTGATTTCCCTGCACCGCTGTGACCACAAATGAGGACAAATTCGCCCTCATTTATAGTTAAACACACATCGTCTAATGCAACAGAACCATTATCATAGACTTTACTAACATTCTTAAATTCAATCATGGGGTCCCCTTTGATTATTTACGAGTGATTACACGTTTTACTGCTTCTACTATGTCTTTTGCTGTCAAACCATATTTAGCCATCAATTCTTTTGGCGTACCACTCTCCCCAAATGTATCTTGTACACCAACGAATTCCATAGGAACAGGCTTATTAGCCACAACAACTTCAGACACAGCAGAACCAAGACCACCAATGATATTATGTTCTTCTGCTGTTACAATAGCACCTGTTTCAGTAGCTGCTTTTACAATTGCCTCTGCATCGATAGGCTTAATAGAAGCCATATTGATAACGCGGGCAGACACATTAGATTCAGCTAATGTTTTAGCCGCCTCAACAGCAGGGCCAACCAAGGCACCACAAGCAATGATAGTTACATCAGAACCATCTACCAATGTAGTAGATTTACCAGGTACGAATGTATAACCTTCAGCTGTAACATCATCTACTCCAGCACGGCCTAAACGAACATATACAGGACCTTCATAAGATGCAGCCCATTCAACTACTGCTTCTGTTTCACGTTCATCTGCAGGTACTACTACAGTCATATTAGGTAAAGTACGCATACAAGAAATATCTTCCAAGCTTTGATGTGTAGCACCATCTTCACCTACAGTAATACCAGCATGAGTAGCACATACTTTTACATTCAATTTTGGATAACATACAGCATTCCGAATTTGTTCAAATGCACGACCTGTTGCAAACATAGCAAAGGAAGAAACAAATGGAATTTTGCCTGCTGCTGCAAGTCCGGCACCAACAGAAATCAAGTTTTGTTCTGCAATACCTACATTAAAGAATCGATCAGGGCAGACATTTTTAAATGTATCAGTTTTAGTAGATTTAGATAAATCCGCATCTAATACGATAATATTTGTATTTTCTTTACCAATGCGAGCTAACGCATTACCATATGCTTCACGTGTTGCTTTACCCATTATTGTACCCCCATAATTTCATTAACAAAGGTTTCACCTTGCTCTGCACTAGGTGCTTTACCATGCCAACCTGCTTGGCCTTCCATTTCAGCTACGCCCTTACCTTTTACAGTATGCATTACGATACAAGTTGGACCTTCTGTGAAAGCTTTAGCAGATTCAATAGCATTATGAAGTTCATCAAGATCATGACCATTGACTTCAATAACATTCCAATTGAAAGCTTTAAATTTCTCAGGAATTGGCAATGGAGAAAGTACTTTAGTAATATCACCATCAATTTGAAGGCCATTAAAATCAACAAAAGCAGTCAAATTATTGAGTTTATAATGACCAGCAAACATTGCTGCTTCCCATACTTGACCTTCTTCAAGCTCGCCATCACCTAAAATGGAGTAAACGCGATAATCAGCATTGTCAATTTTGCCTGCCAATGCCATACCACATGCGGCAGAAATGCCTTGGCCTAAGGAACCTGTAGACATATCTACGCCAGGAGTATGTTTCATATCAGGATGGCCTTGTAACATATGGTCAATTTTACGTAAATTCAAAAGTTCTTCTTTAGGGAAATAACCTTTTTCAGCCAATGTAGCATATAAAGCAGGAGCTGCATGACCTTTAGAAAGGACAAAACGATCTCTATTTGGAGCTTTTGGATTTGCTGGATCTACATTCATTTCTACATAGTACAACAAGGCCATCACATCAGCGATAGATAAAGAACCACCTGGGTGACCAGATTTTGCTGCCGTTACAGACTGAACAATACTAACGCGAATAGCTTTTGCCTTCTCTTGAACTATTTGTTTAACATCTTGTGTTAATGTAGCCATAGAGACCTCACTTTCTGGATTGGATCCAATATATTAATAATCTTTAAGTAATGAAATAGCGATTTCTGCATTGCGTTGAGAGTTTAAACGCAATGCTTCAATACGATCATAAGAGGATTGATACTCTTCTCTGGAATTTAAGAGCTTATGACATCGCTGATATAGCGCCTCTTCTCTAAGATGTGTCATTGTTCCTATTGGTTCCTGACCAATCATATGTAAGAAGCTTGTAATTTTAGGATCGTAGGAAATACCGATAACAGGTTTCCCCATTAAAGAGCTAAATACTAGAGCATGAAGACGTATACCAATCATTAGGTCCACATTCCCCGATAAGGATACTTGTTCCTCTGTAGAGAATGGGCCTTCAAGAACAATAGCCCCCTTCGGCATATAATTAGCGATAATTTTAGCTTCTTTTGTATCCTCTGGATGAGACATAGGAATAAAAATAATTTCTACCTCATCTTGCTCTTGTAATCGGCTTAACACATTGGCTAATGATTCACGATATTCTGTATCATCTTTCCAACTACGAACAGCAACACCAATTCGTTTTGGATTCTCTATAGATTTAGGTAGTTTAGATGTATAGCCTTCTAAAATACGTTTACCAATAGACAAATTTGCCGGTTGCATAGCCAAAACAGCATCAGCTGTAACCTCTACATCTTCAATTCCTAAGGACTCTAATTCAGATTTTGAAATAGAATCACGAACTGTAATGGTATCCACAAATCGCAATATAAAGCTAACAGCTCTTCGTGTAGAGGGACGATTTAAAGGCCCAATACCTTGAGAGTAAAGCATTACCTTTTTTCCCATCATTTTAGCTAAAGCCATAATACTTAAATAGTAATATGTATTACGAATACTTGTAGCATCTTGTAAAAGACTGCCTCCACCACTGATCACTAAATCAGAATTGGCAATTGCCTTTAAAATACCAAATGCAGAAAATGTCCCCACTGCATGAATGTTATGTTTTTTGCTTGTCTCTGTAGGATTACCAGAAATAACCGTAATATGCGCATCTGCTTCCTCTTTGCGAATGGCATCGATAATGGCACAAAGCATTGCTTCATCGCCAGCATTACCAAAACCATAGTAGCCAGAGATAACAATATTACTCATGGTCAACCTCCCGCGCTTGGAACCATTGTGTTACGTACATCATGAAACGTACAGCAATGATAAGAAGCAAACCTAAGAGAGCACCAATTAATAAACCATCATATCCACGCATAATAGACATGAATACAGGAGTTCTAATATGACAGAATGTTTCAACCATTGAAGCTATGCCGATAACACCTGCAATAGTTAATAAGAAATGGATTACTGTAGGCCATTTACGTAAGAATGCAAACGTAGCCAACATTAATGCTGGGTGACCAATAATGAACTCTTTTTCTCTAGGTCTTGCATACAATGTATTTTCAAGGAAACGACGAAGCATAAGTTCAAATCCTGGTACAGGAACACCTGCTGTATGACCACTGCGGCCAACAAATACCCATGCCACGCCACCAAGAGCAGCCATTACAAAGAATACGTAAAATTTAACATCCATTGTTAAGAATTCAACTACAAATTTCTTTGCTTCTTCTTTAGAGTTAATCATACGACCTTTCCACAAAGGGAAACGTTGTAAGTACGCGATGATCACCAATACAATTGGAAGTACAAATGTTAACTTAACACCTCTAAAGATAGCAAATTCCATAAAGAATTTCGTATTTCCTAATAACGATGCAATATACATACCGCCAATAGCCGCAAATAATGCAGCAATTACGAGATAAAGCACTGCTAATACGGTAGATTTAATAGCACCTAATGGACGAGCTCCATCATAACGACGCCATTCCTCCATCAAGCGAATCATGGCACCTACAGGAGCCATAATAGCACTAGATAAAGCCCAGATTTGAGTAATCAATGTACCACTTGTAATGATGAATAATACTACAGATACAAGGGAAATGCCAAAGAATGCTACCAATTGTGTATGTTTACGCATTGGAACTAACATTTGAGCAACATAAACGAATAGCGCAATAGCACCAATCATTGTGATGACTACTAATAAAGGATTTGGCGTATAAGGAGGATAAATATCAGCAGGACCGAATTCATAACCTTTAGTAGATAATTTTTCAGTGGTCATCCCAATATAGTTAATAGTTGTTTGTAATACTGTTTCATTGTTTACACCTGTTTCATACATAGGGAATAAGTTAAAACGAATATTACGTTCAATATCACTAATATAGAATCGTTGAGCTGCTTCTTCTGGAGTGATTTTCTTTAATTCATCCTTAGCAATTGTATATACACGGCCCACACTATAATTATCTTTAGCAGCCATTTCCAAGAAACCTTGTTGTGGCTCATATTGAAGTTGGTTAACGGCTTCAATACCAACTAGAGGAATATGATTCTTATGTAATAGTTCTAATGTTTCATCCGTTAAATTAGGAGCTCCTAGGGCCTCTTTACCAGCAAAGATCATGCCTGTTACATGTGGAATTCCTTCAAGACGCTTAAACACATATTGGAGGTCATCTGATGTTACATTTCTGTAGTTTGTAGGACGAACTATAACATTAAATCCACGATTAGCAACTTCTTGAGCTTGTAGCTTGGAAATACCAAGATTCATTTTTAGATAGCTATCAGCGGTAGCACCATATAATTCAAGGACCGGACCAATACTAGTATTAAGCTCTTTAACTTTATCTTTACCAATACGATGATATAAGTCTTCACGAATTTCTTTATAGTAACCTTCTTTACCAGAAATTAATGCTACATAGGTTGCACCATGTTTAACGGATGCCCCATTAACACGGACTGCATCCATCTCTTCGGAGCTTAACACCTTAACTTGACCAGCATCCTTAGCTTTTTCTAAGGTACGATCATAAATGGCGAATGCTGTTACACCTGCATTACGAAGTGCATCAAAAGCCTCTTGTTGACTGCGCTTTTCAAAGGCATTAGCTCTTAGAACAGCATCATAATCTACGATATTTTCAATATGATTTTGAGATTTTTCAATCTGATGGCGTTCAAATACCAAATATAAAGAGGATACAAGTCCCACTATAATACAGAGTATTAGAATCCAAGAGTACTTACTTTTTTGTGTATTCCGATGATTCACGACAAATCCTTTCTAGTTAAGTACAGGTTTAACTTTGATGTGAATTTCACCATTATCAACAGTTAAGCTTTCAGCTTTCACAGGAATTGGGAAGTTATTAAAGTTATAAACTTCTGTAGCCTCTAATACATTAGATGTCAAACCTGGGATAGTAGCACCATTAATGGTGAACTTTTTAGGTGCGAATAGTAAAGTATTATCTTTTAATTCTAAGTTGCCATCTAATTTAACAGAACCTTTAAATACCATGCCAACATTCATATTACCAGTTAAGCTGATGTTATCTTTATTGATGTTTACTTTTACATCTTGAATTTCACTACCAGCTTGAGTACTTAAGAATTTAGCCAAATCTTCATTAGTCACAGTACCTTCGATACTAGAACTACCTACACTTACTACATCAATTTCTTGGCTAGCCAATAATGAAATTGGATTTACAAGAATTTGTGTTGCATCATAATTGAAGTTTGCAAAGTTTAATTTACCAAGTTTTACATCATCTAAAGAACCATATACATGATCAGCTTCACCATAGAGTAATTTAAATCCTGGTTGAGACTCAACATTTACTGTTTGAGAAGATGGTTTTAGTGAATCATTTAACTGTTTTTCAATACGGGAACTAATATAAGAAGGTAATAAAAATTGAGTTGCTGCTGCTAAAGCAATAATCAGCACTAATAGGAATAGTAAAAACTTTTTCATAAGAACTCCTAAATTGTTAAATTCGCTTCTTTTTTCAAGAAACCTTCCATAAATTGATCTAAATTACCATCCATAACGGATTGTACATTCCCTGTTTCAACCCCTGTGCGATGATCCTTAACGAGATTATATGGGTGGAATACATACGACCGAATTTGACTACCCCATTCAATCGCTTGATAGGTACCACCAATTTGCTCTTTAAGTTCTGCTTGTTTTTCTAATTCTAATTCAAATAATTTGGCGCGCAATAATCGTAATGCTTGTTCCCTATTTTGCATTTGAGAACGTTGAGTTTGACACTGAACTACGATACCTGTTGGCCTATGCGTCATACGTACAGCAGAATCTGTTTTATTGATATGCTGACCACCAGCACCACTAGCTCGGTATGTATCTACCTGTACATCTTTCATATCAATATTGATTTCTACTGTATCATCGATTTCTGGCATTACATCAACAGCAGCAAAGGATGTATGACGACGTGCAGCAGCATCAAATGGTGAAATACGCACTAGACGATGTACACCTTTTTCAGATTTCAAATAACCAAAAGCATTTTCACCTTTAATTAAAAATGTAGCAGATTTTGTACCTGCCTCATCACCGGGTTGTTCATCCATCAATTCAATAGAGAATCCTGCTTTTTCAGCCCAACGTAAATACATGCGAATCAGCATGGAGCACCAGTCTTGAGCCTCTGTGCCACCTGCACCAGCATGGAATGTTAAAATCGCATTATTAGCATCATATTCACCACTAAGCAATAAAAGAACTTCTTGTTTTTCTACAGTTTCTTCTATTTGTTGAACATAATCCTTGATTTCACCTTCCAAAGAACGATCATCTTCCTCTATTGCCATCTCAAGCATTACATTAGCATCTTCAATATCACTAACAAGTTGTTTATAGCTTTCTACAGCATTTTTCAATTGTGTGGCTTCTTGAGAAATCTCACGAGCCTTGTCTGGGTCATCCCAAAATGTAGGGTCGCTCATTTGCACATCGAGTGTAAAGATTCGATCTTCTTTCTGAGCAATGTTAAAGTGAATCCCTCATTCCATAAATACGTTCTTCTAGATTAGAAATAATAGGTTTTAAATCTTCTAACAATTTATGTTCACCACCTTTAACTTATTAGCTTATTACATCGATAAACTATCACCTTAATAAAATAGAAAAATGGCCGTTGCCCAGAAGGAAATCCCATTGAGCAACGTGCCATTCACAAATCTTAATCTATGTTTTGTGGCTCCAACACATCTTCATGATGGGGTTGTGCACCTTCTAAGTGGTCAACTGGTTCTTCAATTTCTTGAATCAATTGTGCACGAATTTTGTACAACGCCATGATCGTTTCATCTTGGATAGCAGCAATCATGTTTTGGAACATATCAAAGGCTTCAAATTTATATTCCACCAATGGATTTTTTTGGCCATATGCACGAAGACCGATACCTTCACGCAACATATCCATATTATCCAAATGTTCCATCCATTTGTTATCAACAACGCGCAACATAATAGCCTTTTCAAGCTGGCCAAACATAGCATCACCAAGCATATCAACGCGATCTTGATACTCAGCATGAGCAATTTCAAGCAAGCGTTCTAATAATTCTTGACGACTATATTCTTCCATATCTTGAGGAGTCATAATATCTTCGGTTAAGAAATATTGACTCAAGTGCTTGTAGAGACCTTCGTAATCCCATTCTTCTGGATATAATTTCTCATCTGCATAAGCATCTACAGATTCAGTAACAAGTTTATCAATCATTTCATTGATTGTGTCACGTAAGGACTCATTACGTAAAATACGACGACGTTGTTCGTATAATACTTCACGTTGTTGATTCATAACATCATCATACTCGAGTACATATTTACGAATATTATAGTTATGATCTTCTACTTTCTTTTGAGCACGTTCAATAGATTTAGTAATCAAAGAATGCTCAATAGGTTCATCCTCTTCCATGCCAAGTTTATCCATAATGCCTGTAATATTGTCAGCACCAAAGATACGCATCAAATCATCTTCTAAAGATAAGAAGAATTGAGAGGAGCCTGGGTCACCTTGACGACCAGCACGACCACGCAACTGATTATCGATACGGCGACTTTCATGACGTTCAGTACCTAAGATGGCCAAGCCACCTAATTCAGGTACACCTTCACCTAATGTAATATCAGTACCACGACCTGCCATGTTTGTAGCAATTGTTACCATGCCCATTTGACCAGCATTGGCAACAATTTCAGCTTCTTTTTCATGATGTTTAGCATTCAATACTTTATGTGGTACGCCTGCACGTAATAACATATCTGAAAGCTCTTCAGATTGTGTAATAGATGTAGTACCAATCAAAATAGGTTGACCAGTTTGATGTCGTTCTACAGCATTACGTACTACGGCACGATATTTAGCAGCCTTAGTTTTAAAGATTTGATCTGGCAAATCTACACGGGCTAATGGTTTATTTGGAGGAATAGGCAATACTTCCAAACCGTAAATATCGATGAATTCTTTTTCCTCAGTCTTAGCTGTACCAGTCATACCAGCAAGCTTTTTATACATACGGAAATAGTTTTGGAATGTAATAGAAGCCAATGTTTGACTTTCACGTTCAACCTTCAAGCCTTCTTTAGCTTCGATAGCTTGATGTAAGCCATCAGAATAACGACGACCAAACATCAAACGACCTGTAAATTCATCGACGATAACAACTTCACCATCTTTAACTACGTAATCAGTATCGCGATGCATCATAGCATAAGCACGTAAAGATGCACCAAGTAGATGGTTTAACTCGATGTTTTCTGCATCATACAAGTTTTCAACACCAAGCATTTTTTCGACTTTTGCGATACCAGAATCAGTAGGTGCAATAGTCTTTTGTTTTTCATCAATTGTATAATCTTCATCTTTTACAAGATGAGGAACAATTTTAGCTAACTTGTAGTAATTATCTGTGGAACGTTGACCAGGACCAGAAATAATTAATGGAGTTCTCGCTTCATCGATAAGAATAGAGTCAACTTCATCGACAATTGCGTAATTCAATGGACGTTGTACCATTTGAGATACATCAGATACCATGTTATCGCGCAAATAGTCAAAACCAAACTCATTATTTGTACCATATGTAATATCACATGCATATGCTTCTTTACGTTGGTTATAATCGAGATTAGCCACAATAAGACCTGTAGAAAGACCTAAGAAGTTATATAAACGACCCATTTGTTCACTATCGCGAGTAGCCAAATAATCATTTACTGTAACAACATGTACGCCGTTACCTGTCAATGCATTTAGATATACTGGCAATGTAGCAACTAATGTTTTACCTTCGCCAGTACGCATTTCTGCGATATTACCTCTATGAAGGCAAATACCACCGATCAACTGCACATCAAAATGACGCATGCCTAACACACGTTTAGATGCTTCGCGAACTACAGCAAATGCTTCTGGCAAAATGTCGTCTAACGTTTCCCCTTTTTGCAAACGACGTTTAAACTCATCGGTTTTTGCTACTAAGTTAGCATCACTTAATTTAACATAATTCGGTTCAATTTCATTAATATGATCAGCAATAGCACGCATTTTTTTAATTTCTTTTGCGTTATTATTGCCTAATAGCCTTTGTAAAAAGCTTAACAAACAAATCACTCCTCTATAGGACATCTTACATTATTTTATCTAATTTATTATAACGAAAATGCCTTGAATAGTCAAAGAATTCAAGGCATTTCACGATTATTTATAGCATTTTATAAAAAAGGTGGATGACTCAAAATGGTCATCCACCTTGATATAATAATCGGCTGATTTAAAAAGTAGAAAGGAGTTAGGATTATTGTCAGCCGATATTATAGGTTATTGTAATTCTGGCTCAATCAAACCATAGAATCCATCATGTCTACGATATACTACGTTCATTGCTTCTGTTTCAGCATTGAAGAACATAAAGAA
This sequence comes from Veillonella dispar, assembly GCF_900637515.1. Classification (NCBI taxonomy): domain Bacteria; kingdom Bacillati; phylum Bacillota; class Negativicutes; order Veillonellales; family Veillonellaceae; genus Veillonella; species Veillonella dispar. Next base: position 1,208,279 of record NZ_LR134375.1, read on the forward strand.
GTCATGGCCAATAAGATTCATTTGTAAGATAGCTTCTTCTACATCCATAGGACGTACTGCAAAGTGTTTCCGTTTTACAACTTCGATAGTTTCCTCTTCTACAGGAGCTGCTAAAGCTTCAGGATGGAAAGCTTCTTGTTTTTTGAAGCGTTTTGCTAAACGAGTTTTATGTTTATGGATTTGACGTACGATCTTGTCTATTACTAAATCAATAGCTGCATACATATCATCGTTTGTTTCTACACCGCGAAGAACGATCTTATCAACGAAGCATGTAAGTTCAACAGTAGATTTATCTTTAACAACGGATAAAACCGCTTGTGCATCTAACTCATCATCGAAGTAACGAGTTAATTTGCTCAATCTTTTTTCGATGTATGCTCTTAGAGCATCTGTCACTTCAATGTTTTTACCTCTGATTGCTACTTTCATAAGTCAACACCCTTTCTAAAAATCATCCACGAGATACGAGTGTGTAGTAATTTTTTACTTATCTCTCGTGTTATATTTAGTATTTCTACATCAAGGTATAAAACTCCTCTTTTTTTCAAAAGAATTTTTATATTTTTTGCAGAATTATAAATATTATTTCCAGTAACAATCGAAAAACTCCAATATCATGCGATATCGGAGTTTCTTTATATGTTGCTTTTATGTATTTTTTGGTATGTTATTACGCTTTTACAACGTTAGCAGCTTGAGGGCCACGGTTACCATCAACGATATCAAACTCTACATTTTGACCTTCTGTCAAAGATTTGAAGCCTTCGTCTTGGATCGCAGAGTAATGTACGAATACATCGCTACCGTCTTCACGTTCAATAAAACCATAACCTTTTTCTGCGCTAAACCATTTTACTTTACCTAACATGGTAACATCCTCCTAAAAATATATATATTGTCTTACTGTCTTGCACTACACTTGTATCATAACACAGCATGTATAAAATATCAAACAATAATATTAACACTTTTAATGAATATACAAATATATCTTATTGATAATCCGCCCTATAAGAAACGTATCAAAACCTTAATTTATCTATATTATAAATATTTCCGAACAGCATATTAAATTATTACATAATTTTATAATCATAAAAATATATGAATTAAAAATTATTACTTCAAAATATATATGTATAAAATATTTACATATCACAAATATTTATAGCAATAATCGCATTTTATAGATTAAGAAAGACCCAGAAGAGCTTATTTCTAAGGGTTGAACAGATACGAATAAAACAAGTCATCAAATATATTAATAGGTATAAATCGATTCATATATTAAGAAATTAAATATCTACAAATTTGGTTATCTTTAAAAATACCAAAAAAAGGAAGCAAACTCTGAATTTCAGAACTCACTTCCTTTTATGTTAGAAAATATTATTATAAAATTTTCGACAAGAACAATTTTGTTCGCTCATTTGTTGGAGCATCAAATACCTTTTCAGGAGTATCATCTTCTAAGATTAATCCACCATCAACGAATAATACGCGGTCAGCTACTTCTTTAGCAAAGCCCATTTCATGAGTAACAATAACCATCGTCATCCCTTCTTCTGCAAGAGACTTCATTACATCTAGAACCTCACGAACCATTTCTGGATCGAGTGCAGATGTAGGTTCATCAAATAGCATAACCTTTGGTTTCATCGCTAGAGCACGGGCAATGGCAACACGTTGCTTTTGACCACCAGATAAGGAATCAGGATATGCATTAGCTTTATCCCCTAACCCAACGCGATCAAGTAAAGCTTGTCCGATTTTCTTAGCTTCATCACTAGAAGTTTTACGAACCTTAGTTTGAGCTAATGTTAAATTTTCCATTACAGTCATATGTGGGAAAAGATTAAAGTTTTGGAATACCATCCCCACTTCAGCACGAACTTCATTGAGTTTAGACTTATCAGAAAGATCCATACCATCTACAATTACCTTACCAGATGTAGGCTCTTCTAAGTAGTTCATAGTACGCAATACTGTACTTTTGCCAGAACCAGATGGACCAATTATAACGACAACTTGACCTTTTTCTATGTGTAAATCTATGCCCTTTAATACTTCATTTTTACCAAAGGATTTATGTACATTTTCTAATTTAATCATTTAATGCTATATTTCCTTTCAAGGTAACCAACCAATTGTGAAATTGTTACTGTCATAATAAGGTAAATAACAGCAACTGTACCCCAGATTTCAAAGGATGCATATGTTTTAGCAATAATCAATTGACCACGACGTGTCAATTCTTCGAAACCAATTACAGAAACCAATGAGGAGTCTTTCAACATAGCAATAAATTCATTACCCAATGGTGGGATAATTGCTTTGAAAGCTTGAGGCATGATAATATAACGCATAGTTTGACCCCATGTTAAACCAAGAGATCGACCTGCTTCCATTTGGCCTTTATCGATAGATTGAATACCAGCACGGAAGATTTCAGATACATATGCACCAGAGTTAATACTGCATGCGGTAACAGCAGCAATAAACGGATCAATACGTTGTCCTGTAATCATTGGCAAAGCAAAATAAATCAAGAAGATTTGTACCAATAGTGGTGTACCACGAATGATATCTACATAACATTTTGCTAATAGTCTAACTACTGTAAATTTAGATAAATTTGCTAAGGATACTAATAAACCGATAAAGAAACCACAGCCAACAGACATAGCTGTAATTTCAACGGTTACAAGTGCACCTTGTAATAAGAGCGGTAAATTATCCGCAATTAACCCCCAATTAAAACTCATGATCTCTCCTATTATTTAAATTCTACCACTACTGGCATATCAGCAGGCGCATCTACATTAAACCATTTTTTATATAATGTATTAAATTCACCATCAGCCTTCATATCTGCAATTGCTTTATTGATTTGTTCTTGTAAATCTTTATTATCTTTATTAATTGCTAAGCCCAAATATTCTTTTGTATTTGGATATGCCATAAATTTAATATGTTGATCTGGATGTTTAGTACTGTAAAATTGAGCCACTGGCAAATCAATAACAGTTGCATCAGCACCACCATTTTGTAATTCTAACAAAGCTTCATTACTATGGTCAAACTCTTTTACAGTAGTACCTTCGATTTTATGGGCTAAATCTGCACCAGTAGTACCTAGTTGAGCAGCAATTTTCTTGCCTTTAAGATCGTCAAGAGATGTGATATTTGCGCCATCTTTATATACTACAGCAAGGGCATTTTCATAATATGGAGAAGAGAATAATACCTTTTCACTTCTAGCTTTGGTAATCGTCATACCAGATGCAGCAACATCAATATCATGTGTATTTAAAGCTGGAATCAAAGCATCAAAAGCAACATTCTTAAGCTCTACATCTTTATTGATACGTTTACCAATGGCACGAATTAAATCAATATCAAAGCCTGTGTAGTCTTGAGTTTTTTCATCTTTAAATTCAAATGGTACAAATGTGGCATTAGTACCAACAATGAGTTTATTAGAAGTTGTTTGTGTAGAAGATCCACAACCGCCAATTACAGTACCGGCCATTACTAACATACAACCACCAATGATTAATTTTTTTAACTTGCTATTTAACATCGAATCATCCTCATTTACTAAACTAACTATTTTTATTCCACTAGTATACCACTTAGTATAATTATGTCAATAATTTTGTATAGAATCATCCTAAATATCAATTAATCACTATATTTATATTTTATTTTTATACACTGATTGTATATTTATAACAATAATGTATAAAAACTTTCCCATAAGAATCGGTATTTTCACCATTTTTAAATATACAGATGTATAAAAAGAAAAAAGCACATGAGAAAAGCCTCATGTGCCCGCATACGGCTGACCTGGTCTTTGCCCCCACACTCGCCTGCTGGAGGGTTCGCTCATAAGTCCGAGACTCCCCACTACTACCCCTCTCGGTTTTACCGGCAGGACTTACACCTAAGCCGCACCATGCTCACAACCCCTTGGGTTGCTTATGTGGATCGTTTCGCCTGCGACTGGCATCGACTTTCAACCACAGACCCGTATAGACGTATTATAAAGAATAACACTATACATGTCTAGATTTATAATTATATATACATTCTAAAAATAAATAAGCCCTAACGATTAAATTATATTTCCGAACATAGCATCGTTCAGTTCTCATTGAAATGAGAATAAATTTTGCAACCCCTTTTTTGGTATGTATAGAAAATTGTCATAGAAAACCTAAAATATTCTTCATATTATTTTAATATTTATAAAATTAGTTTTTCTAGGTACTATATTTAGTACATTCTTAAAATGTCAATTATTTTTAGTATGCCAAATATGAATACAACATGTATAATAGAACATACGTATCATACACAAAATATTATTTATGGTGTATAATTTGTATACTATTAAATAAGAACGGCCTAAAGTTGTACGATATGAACATAAGTACGAGGGGTTGTACCATATGTTCTACATGTTAGTTAAAGGGGTTTATTATGTTTATGTTATCATTAATGCAACCATCTGGGTTGTACGAACTGGAGAAGGACAGTTTAGAAGCCATTAGCGCTCAGCTTTTGCAGATGATACAAATGAAAAGCTATCATCTGTACACTCATTCTATCCAAGTTTCAAACTATGCAGTTAGTATTGCTGCTAAAATGGGTTTACCATTAAATGAAATTGAACAAATTCGCCATGCAGCATTACTTCATGACGTAGGATTATTAATGGTACCTAATGCATTAATCCAAAAATCTCCATATCTTAATAAACAAGAAATGTCCAAGTATAAGCAACATGCTGCAAGTGGTGCGAATATGATCGAAAACTACCCTTGCTGCCAACAAATCTTGCCTTATATTCGTTACCATCATGAAAAATGGGATGGCTCTGGTTACCCTAAACATTTGCGTGGTGCTAACATCCCATTAGGAGCTAGAATCATTGCTGTTGCAGATTATTATGATACAACAGTTAATCCTTCTACAGAATTTTGGGCAAAGACAAAAGCTAAAGCAAAAGAAGAACTCTTTAGTGCATCCGGCTCTCTCTTTGATCCAGATGTAGTAAAAGCATTTATCGATGTGCTAGGCTAATATAATGATTAAGCGTTCACCATTCGGTGAACGCTTTTATATATAATTAAAAACTACCGCTAGCTAGTGTTAAAGCATCGAGTCTACTAGGATTATAGGACCTAAGAACCTTAGCTACGGCTTCGATTGTTGCCCCTGTAGTATAAATATCATCTACAATTAAAATACGCTTTGTGGAGAAATCAATATCTTTATACTCTGCTTTGATCACAAAAGCATTCTCTATATTTTGATGTCGTTCTTTATGGGTTAAGGACCACATATCATTAGAAGTATCAAACTTATATATACAATCTAGCCATACAAAATATGGCTTATCTATTTTCTCTAACGAGTATGCCCATTTTTTAAAGAACAAATCGACCTGATTATAGCCCCTCTTTTTCTTCTTCATCTCACTAGACGGTACAGGAACTATATAATCATAGATAGTCTTACAATTCCCCTGTACAATATTAGACTCATCATAATTCATGTAAAAGTTGTACGATGCTAAAAAAGGAGCAGCCCCCTTGGACTGCTCCTTTTTTTCATTAAATTTTACATCGTAAATCATAGACTTTAGACCACCACAATAGTCTGCTAGCACACACACATCATCTACATAATGTAAAAATTTATGTGGCACATGACGAATATGTAATAGATCGTTAAAACAAGTTTCACACCAATCCCCTTGTGTTGCTACAGAGGCACCACAGTGAGGACATACAGGTGGAAATAGGAAATCCCAAAGACTCATTACGAATCACATCTCCCTTGTAGTCTTTCTTTAAACAATGTATATCGTTCATCTGCATTTACAGTACGTACAGCACGTTCTATAGCGCTTGTAGTACCCACAATGATAACCTTCCGTTTTGCTCTTGTAACAGCTGTATACAACAAATTACGCTGCAACATACCACCATAACGTGGTACAAATGGAATGATAACTACACCATACTCACTACCTTGGCTCTTATGAACCGTAATAGCATAAGCAGGCATAATCATATGAGCTTCATCAATAGGTAGACGAACCTCTTTATGGATAAATCGGATACAAATATCGCTTCGTGTAATGGCGTAAATTACTCCAATTTCACCATTAAAGACCTCTAACTCATAGTCATTGAGAATTTGGATAACCTTATCGCCAACGCGATAAGTAATGCCATTTACACGGGCTTCCCCTTTTAAGCTATCCGGTGGATTAACAGCTTGTTGTACATATTGAGAAATTAATGTACTACCGGCTTCACCACGGCGCATAGGAGAAATAATTTGAATGTCTAGCTCATCCTCTACATGCGCTTGTTCTCGTTTATATACATCGATGATAGCTTTCATCATCATGTCATAAGACTTAACAGGTATAAACGAAAACTCTTCACTTACACTGTCCAGATTTGGCATTTCACCACGGTTAATAGCATAGGCGCTTTCAACGATAGTATTACCAGAGCTTTGACGATAAATCTGGTTGAGTCGTGTATAAGGAACACAATCACTATCGAGTAAGTCTTTTAATACAAAACCAGCCCCAATAGGTGGTAGTTGATCAACGTCACCAACGATAATGACATGGGCTTCCTTTGGAATGGCCGCCATTAAGGAATAGAACAAGCGTACATTAAGCATAGATGCTTCATCAATGATGATAACATCTATATCTAATGGATCCTCTTCATTCTTAGTAAAGTCGTAAGAGTCACTACCTTGAACAGGTACTAATAATCTATGAATCGTAGTTGCTTCAAACTCCGTCGCCTCTGTAAGTCGTTTTGCAGCACGTCCCGTAGGAGCACAAAGAATAATACGCCCTAGTCCACCAAGTTGGAAGCCTTTTACTAAGGCCTTAATAATCGTCGTTTTACCAGTACCAGGGCCACCAGTTATAAGGGAAAACTTTTCAAAGAAGGATAGCTGTATAGCTTCTTTTTGAGCATCCCCAAATGTAATATGATTATCAGCTTCAAACTTTTCTATAAAGCTAGGAATATCAAGAGATATCGGATCAGCCTCTAATAAGAAATCTTTTGTATAATGAACGCTCTCTACTTCAGACACATACATTTCTGGAGGGTAAATATATAAAATATCTTCATAATACGTACTATATAAAGCACCTTGCTCCAAGAGACTTTCAATAAAATTAGCAATATCATCTACATCAGTTTGTAATAAATCGTCTAAACGACCGATAAGTTGATCTACAGGCAAACATGTATGCCCTTGATTATCCAAACTGCGCAGAATCCATTCCAAACCCGCTTCTAAACGACGCGTATCACTACCTGTAATCCCCAAGTGTTCTGCAAGCGTATCAGCGGTGCCAAAAAGCATATCTGGAGCCACACGTAACAAGGTATACGGATTATCCTCGATAACAGCAACAGACTGAACACCATAATAGGTGTATACGATACGACTCCATTTAGAAGAAATATGATGGCTTTCAAAAAAGTGATTTAAATCAGATAAAATACCTTCACCAAGTAAGGTATTAAATAATTCGTCCTTAACACTTTTACGAAGTCCAGGAACATCCTTAATTTCTTCGGGACGTTCCTCCCGTAAAACTTCTAAAATACGGATACCAAAATACTCAAGAACCTTTTCTACGGACTTTTCACCAAAACCTTTAATACCTAAATTCAACAAGTAGGTCTTAGCAGCCCCCATGTTATCAGGTTTAAGTTTTTCTACACTAGTAGCATCAAATTGACGACCGTATTTTTCATGCTCTACATAACGGCCTCGAACTTCGATATCTTCCCCTTCTTTAGGAGACTCAAATTTACCAGTACAAGTAATGTATTCCTCATTATAATCCTTAAGGACAAACACGCAATACGTACGTTGTGTATTCTCATATATAGTTCGGTATACAAATCCTCGTATGGCGTCCATTATTTCTCCGTATTAGGCAAAGCTTCAATAATTTCTTGTACCGCATCGGTAATGCTACCTTCATTACCAATTTTGATATGTGCCACTTCTTCGTATAAAGGGTATCGTTCTTCATATACATTGAAGATATATTCAATACTTTCTTTTACAAGTGGACGAATTTCAAGATCCAAATCATCTAAGATATGATTCACATCGCGATTAACAAATACAACAAGACCATTATTGCGCATTAGCTTAACTGTTTTATCATAAGTAACAGTACCACCACCAGTAGCAATAACAGATGGTTTATTATGAATTAATTCCTTAATCGTATTATATTCATATTCACTAAAAGCATCTTTACCATCATAAATAAAGATTTTTTGAACAGATTTACCAACTTTATCTTGAATCGTTTGATCTAGATCGTAAAAGTCTCGGCCTAATTCTTTAGCTAGCATTTTGCCAACTGTTGTCTTACCGGCACCTGGCATGCCGATGAGGAAAATATGCTTATGCATATGCTCTTTTAAAAACTCATTGCTCATAGACACAACAGTTTTTATATAATTTTCAATATAAGGTGCCAATGTTTTATCTTTGCAATTTTCAGTATGCAACGCAATAATACTTTCATCACGTTCTTCATCAATGAGTGGTAAATGATGTTCATCCTTATATTTACCAATCTCTTTAATCAATGTAAGACGTTTTTCAAACTCTGTAACAAGTACGGAGTCAATACTATCTATTTGTTTGCGAGCTTCTTTAATATCCATGAGAACCCCCTTATTATGCTTTAGCTAAAACAGCTAGAGCCTGTTCTTCATCTACCTTCATTTGATCAATAAGATCTTGTAAGTTATTAAATTTAACTTCCCCTCTAAGATAGGAAATAAATTGTACAATTACTTCTTTTCCATATATATCTTGGTCAAAGTTAAACACATGTACTTCGCATCTATGGTACTGATTCTTAAATGTAGGATTATCCCCAATATTACCTACCCCATCATACCAAATACCATCGATACACACGCGATTAGCGTATACACCATCTGGAGGTGTAGCCATTTCATTAGGAAGCAACAAATTCAATGTTGGGAACCCTAATGTGCGTCCTCGTTGATCACCTTTAATTACAGTCCCTTTAAATTGGAATGGTCTTCCAAGCCAATGAGTAGCATCTTCCAAACGCCCTTCTCGAATGGCTTTTCTAATCTCCGTACTTGAAATAGGTGTACTAAGTCCATCACAAGGCAATAAGGGCTGCACTAAAACTTGTATATTTTTATCCGCTAATACTTGTTTCATATAATCCGGATTACCAAGACCTTTAGCACCAAATGTAAAGTTTTCTCCAATTACAATAGCAGCTACATTCATATCTGTACAAAGAGCGCCTAAAAAATCGTCAGCACTCATTTTTAGTAACTCTTCAGTCATAGGCAACCGTAAAATATAGTCTACATTCAAATCTTCAAGAACGGAATCCATAATCTCTTCTTGAATAACCCGTTTAGGAACTCGATCTGGATGTAGTATAGTTAGTGGATGATGTTCAAAGGTAATGATTATACTAACACCATTAACTGCCATTGCCTCATCAACGGCCTTGTGTATAACTCGTTGATGACCTCGATGAATACCATCAAAGGTACCTAGGGCATATACTTTTGTATCTTTGATTTGACGCAGTTCATCAAACGAATGTATTTGCTTCATACTTATCCTTCAATAAAAATATTTTTTTCCACCTTCAAAGAGTGGTTAGTTCGTTTCATAATCCCTATAAATCCATGAGGACCATAGGCTCTATAATAATGTTCTGGTTCAGTATAAGAAAATTCGCTACTAATAGGCAATTCCTTACCTTGCACCATCATCTTTAATTGTACACTATTTACCATTACTTTTGAAAGATGAGAAACGGCTGTATCCGTTGGTAACAATAGGCTTTCACCATGAAGCATCAACTCTTCAGCCATTTTAGCAGAATCAATATCAAATGGTCCTACTTGAGTACGTGCCAAGGATGTCATGGTTCCTGGTATACCTAATGAAACACAGATATCACGCAATAATGAACGAATATAAGTACCTCCAGAACAAGTTACACGAACTGTAAAATAAGGAAAACCATATGCTATCAGCTCAATATGTTTAATATGAATCTGACGTAATGGTAATTCTACAGGAATCCCTTTACGAGCATATTCATAAGCACGTATACCATTTATCTTAATAGCAGAATATTTTGATGGTCTCTGGTTTTGTACACCAATAAAGGTATTTAATGTATTAACTAATTCATCAAAAGTAGGTTTAAGCATAGCATCGGAAAGTTCTGAACTTTGAATGTATTCATTCAATAGAACGCCGTCTCGCAATACCATATCTTTATCAGGTAATACCTGTTGCCCAGAACTATCTTCAGTATCAGTAAAAGTACCAAATTTACATTCTGCCACATAGGTTTTATCAAACCCCTCTGTATACTCAATAAGACGCGTAGCCTTACCAAGAAAAACGGGCAACACACCATAGGCCATAGGATCTAAAGTACCACTATGACCAATGCGCTTTTCTTTTAAAATGCGGCGACAAATGGCAACAGCATCATGGCTTGTTATTCCAGGAGGTTTTAAAAATGGTAAAATGCCATCCATTATTTAATCACCTCAATAAGAGCTTGTTTTGCTTCCTGTAATGGTAAATTAATGGTACAACCGGAAGCTCGAATATGTCCGCCACCGCCAAAATTGCTAGCTATAGCATTCACGTCAGTTCCTTTAGAACGCAAGCTTACCCGCGTTCTATCATCAGCTTCAGCTTTTAATAAAATAGCTATATCAACAGTATCAACGTTTCTAATAATATCTACAAAACCATCCGTATCATCCCCAAGAATTGTCATGGCTTCACGATTCAACTCGATTGTAGCCACGGTGTTATTCTTGTAAAACTCGATAGTTTGCATAACTTGTTTTGTTAATTCAAGACGACTGGCAGACACAGCTTCAATCGTTTCAGAAATAACATTAGGTCTAGCACCAGCTGCTACACATTTTGCAGCCATTTCTAAAGTATTGGCTGTGGTATTACTGAACTTAAAGAAACCACAGTCTGTAGCAATAGCCATATATAATGCAGTGCCCATAGACTCAGTGATAGGCCAATTCCATTTTGTACATAAATAGGTAATAATTTCACCAGTAGCAGCAAAATTAGGCTTTAAATATAGATGATCCGCAAACTCCGTATTAGAAATATGGTGGTCTATATTAAAAATAGGTGCACTCCATAGTGCACCTACTTTGCCAATTCGCTCATACGTGCTAGCATCCAATACCATTAGCATATCAATATCAACAGGATTTGTTTCAAAATACGCTACATCATGGATGTGGTCCGTATATCGTAAGAATGAGTACTTTTCAGGAACTACATCATCCACTACCATATATACAGTTTTACCTTGCCCTACAAGGGCTTCGTAAAAGGCCACCATGGACCCGATAGCATCACCATCAGGTCTTACATGGACGGTTAGCATAATAGAATTAGCTTCACACAGAGCCACATGTAATTGATTAATAGTAATCTTACTCATGTTCTCTATCCTTTGTGTTAATTTTTTTCTTCGTCCTTTTTGATTTCATTCAAAAGGGATTCAATATGCATGCTATAGTCTAAAGACGTATCCTTATCAAATGTGATAGAAGGAATATGGCGCAACTTAAGTACTTTGCCAAGCTCAGTACGAATATGGCCTGCTGCATGCTTTAAAGCGATAAGAGTATCTTCTTTTTCCTTATCGGAACCAAACAAGGAAACGTAAATTGTAGCCTCTCGTAAATCACCGGTTACATGAACATCGGTAATAGTAGTAAAGCCAATGCGAGGATCTTTCAATCCACGCATCAACATTTGACTTACCTCTTGTTTGATGAATTCTTGTAATTTTCTGACACGAACGTCACTCATATAAACCTCCTATATTTGAGGTGCAACTTCTTCCATCAAGTACGCTTCAATTACGTCGCCTTCCTTGATATCGCGGTAACCTTCTAAGGAGATACCACATTCGAAGGATGTTTTAACTTCTTTTACTTCGTCTTTGAATCGACGTAAAGAGTCAACCTTACCTTCAAATACAACAATACCATCACGGATCAAACGTACTTCAGAATCGTTAGTAATACGACCTTCTGTTACATAAGAACCGGCAACGATAGCTTTTGGTGTAGAAATAACTTGACGTACCTCTGCACGACCAACGACAACCTCTTTGAATTGAGGAGCCAACATACCACGCATCGCAGACTCAACGTCATTAATAGCATCGTAGATTACGCGATATGTACGAAGGTCAACTTTTTCATTTTCTGCAGCGCGACGTACATTAGCATCAGGACGTACATTGAAGCCCATAACGATCGCATTAGATGCAGAAGCCAACATGATATCGGATTCATTAATAGCACCTACTGCAGCATGAACGATAACGATACGTACTTCAGGATTTTTAATGCCTTCCAAGGATTGACGCAATGCTTCTACAGAGCCTTGAACGTCTGCTTTAATGATGATATTAAGATCTTTTAACTCACCTTGTTGAATTTGATTGAAGATATCATCCAATGTAACTTTATGAGTAGCTTGCAATTCTTGAACGCGTTGTTTAGCAATACGTTTTTCTGCGATTGCACGTGCTTCGTTATCATCCATACCATTGATGATTTCACCAGCTTGTGGAACTTCTGAGAAGCCCAAGATTTCTACTGGCATAGAAGGACGAGCTACTTTTACCTTTTCACCGCGTTCATTTGTCATGGCACGTACTTTACCATAAGCAGTACCAGCAAGTACAGTGTCACCTACACGAAGGGAACCTTTTTGTACTAATACGGTACATACAGCACCACGACCTTTATCAAGTTGAGCCTCGATAACCACGCCGTAAGCTTTACGGTTAGGATTCGCTTTTAATTCCATAACTTCTGCTACGAGCAAAATATTTTCGAGCAAGTCGTCGATACCTTGTTTTTGTTTAGCAGAAACTGGAACCATGATTACATCGCCGCCCCATTCTTCTGGTAAAAGGCCATGTTCAGACAATTGTTGTTTAACATGGTCTGGGTTAGCACCTGGTTTATCCATTTTGTTGATAGCAACAATAATTGGTACATCAGCAGATTTAGCATGGTTAATGGCTTCAATAGTTTGAGGCATTACACCATCATCGGCAGCTACTACAAGAACTGCGATATCTGTAGATTTTGCACCACGAAGACGCATAGCCGTAAACGCTTCATGACCTGGAGTATCAAGGAATGTAATTTTATTGTCGTTATAACGAACTTGGTATGCACCGATATGTTGGGTGATACCACCTGCTTCGCCTGCTGTTACATTAGTTTGACGAATTACGTCCAATAAGGATGTTTTACCATGGTCAACGTGACCCATGATAGTAACAACTGGAGGACGAGGTTTCAATGTTTCTGGTGCATCTTCAATTTCAATAACATCTGTTGGATCTTCTTCAGGTTCTACTTCTGTTACAGTTACACCAAATTCTTCAGCTACGATTGTAGCTGTATCAACATCAACCTCTTGGTTAATGCTAGCCATAACACCTAAAAGCATCAATTTTTTGATGATTTCAGATACTTCGCGACCCATTTTTTCAGCTAGTTCTTTAACAGTTAAAGGACCAGATAATTCGATTTCTGTAGCAATCGCTGCTTCAGCCTTACGTTCAGCTTCAGCTTTTTGTTGTAAGTATTGTTCGTTACGATGTTTTACGCGATTCTTTTTCTTTTGCATAGATGTAGATAACAAGGATTGAGGGCGGTTATTGCCACCTTTTTTATTCTTCTTGTTACGACGATCATTGTTATTAGAATTGCGGTTATCATTGTTTCGATTGTCGTTATTGCGATTATCGTTATTACGAGCATCATTAGGGCGACCGTTATTACGATTATCATTATTTCTGTTGTTGTTAGGGCGGTTATTAGCGCGGTCACCAGATTGTTGGTTACCTTCGGATTTACGTGTAGGCTCAGAGATTTGTACATGACGTACATTGCCCTTTTTATGGTCATTTTGTTTAGATTGATCGTCTTGTTTTTGACCACCTTGTTTGTAATTATCCTTTTTGTGTTCGTTAGAACGATTTTGATGTTGTTGTTTATGTGGTGCAGCTTCTTGTTTATGAGCTGCAGTTGGAGCAGATTTTTGTTCTACTTTTTGTTCTGTTTTTTGTGCTACTTTAGGTGCTTTAGATTTCTTACCTAATTGTTTTTTAACAATTTCATAACCAGAATCATCTACAGAATTAACTGCTTTAGTAACATTTACATTATGTTGTTGCAAAATAGAAATAACCTGCTTACTTTCTACGCCGAACTCTTTGGCGATTTCATGGACGCGCTTTTTGGACATCTACATACCCCCTTATTATCGATCAATCTCTTTTAATAATGCCTTTGCAAATCCATCATCTAGTACGGCGACTACTACCCTAACTTCCTTACCAATGGCCGTTCCTAAGGCCTCTTTATTGGCAATACTATGAAGTGGAATATGATGTGTCTCTGCTAATTGAGTATATTTCTTTTCATTGTTGGCTGCACAGTCACCAGCGAGAAGTACCAATTTCGGTTCCTTTCTCTTTATAGCCTTTTCTACGATGAAATCACCGGAAATAACTTTACCTGCTCGTTGTGCTAGACCTAAGAGATTCAAAATTTTATCTTCATTCATCTATATCAGTGATTACTCATTCTCTTGTAAATCACGTTGTAACGCTTCGTATATCTCTTTTGATACACTATGCTTTAATGACCGTTCTAATCGTTTTGCCTTATAAGCTTGCTCAAAGCACGACATGGATTCACATAGATAGGCTCCACGTCCTGGTGCTTTACCAGTGCGATCAATACTGATGTTACCGTCTGGGCTCAAAGCTACACGAATCAATTCACGTTTCGCCTTAGGCTCACCACATCCTACACAAGTTCGCATAGGTTGGGATTTCGGTTTCATGACTATTCACCATCCTCAGCATTGCCAAAACCTGTAAAAGGTTCTTCAGCAGCTTGAGTTTCGCTTTTAATATCGATTTTCCAGTTTGTTAACTTCGCAGCTAGACGAGCATTTTGACCAGCTTTACCAATGGCTAAGGATAATTGATAATCAGGAACTACAACGTAAGAGGATTTTTCTTCTTCACTTACATCAACAGATACAACCTTTGCTGGACTCAAAGAGTTTGCGATATAAATTGCTGGATCTTCATCCCATTTAACGATATCAATCTTTTCATCATGTAACTCATCAACGATATGTTGTACACGTTGACCTT
Source organism: Veillonella dispar (assembly GCF_900637515.1). Classification (NCBI taxonomy): domain Bacteria; kingdom Bacillati; phylum Bacillota; class Negativicutes; order Veillonellales; family Veillonellaceae; genus Veillonella; species Veillonella dispar. Next base: position 1,223,628 of record NZ_LR134375.1, read on the forward strand.
TAGGACCTACGCAAGCACCTACTGGGTCAACATTTTCATCGCGGCTATAAACAGCAATCTTAGAACGCATACCTGGCTCACGAGCTACGGATTTAAGCTCTACCACACCTTCATAAATTTCTGGTACCTCTAACTCAAAGAGGCGTTTTAATAAACCAGGATGTGTGCGGGAAATCATGATTTGAGGCCCTTTCGTAGTTTTCTTAACCTCTACGATATAGCATTTAATGCGATCTCCTTCGCGATATGTTTCTGTAGCAATTTGCTCAGTAGGAGGCAAGATTGCTTCTGTTTTACCTAAATTGATAAATACATTTTTACCTTCAACACGTGTAATAACGCCAGTAATGATATCGCCTTCACGGCTATAGTATTCTTCGTATACTACGCTGCGTTCAGCCTCTTTCAAACGTTGAATAAGCATTTGTTTTGCAGTATGGGCAGCACTACGGCCAAAGTTAGCTGGAGTAACATCGACTTCTACTACGTCGCCAATTTCAAAACGTTTGTCAATTTTGCGCGCTTCTAACAAGCTAATTTCTGTTTCTGGCAATTCCACAGTTTCCACTACTTGTTTTTTAGCCATTACTTTATAATCGCCTGTTTCACGGTCAATCACAACGTACGCATCTGGATTAGATGTTGGTTCTTTGCGATATGCTTGCAACAATGCAGCCTCTAAGGATTCAAAAATAACCTCAGGAGCAAAACCTTTTTGCTTTGTAAGCACCATTACCGCTTGAATTAATTCTTGACTCACTCGTATGCCTCCATATATTAAAAATCAAGATGTAATCGAATTTGTGCAATGGCAGACCGTTCGAATGTCATGCTTTCGCCATTGATAGTAAAATCGATAGTTGTGTCTGTAAAACCTTCTAATACACCAGTAAATTGCTTACTGCCATTAATCGGTTTAAATAGCTGGATATCAACATCACGACCATTATAGCGAACCAAATCCTTATCCTTCTTAAGAACTCGATCTAGGCCTGGAGAAGATACTTCCAATAAATAGTTTTCCGTAATTGGATCTTTTTCGTCGAGCACAGCACTTAGTTTTTCGCTAACCAACTGACAGTCATCCAAATCCACACCACCTGGTTTGTCGAGATAGACACGTAAATACCAATCGCGTTCACGAACGTAATCTACATCGACTAGTTCCATTTCGGTGCCGGCTATAATACCTTCAACTACAGAGGATACAAATTCCTCTACTGCTTCTCTCTTCATAGCCATCGCCTCCTTTATTACTACATCTTGTATATATCTCTTGATTACAAACACCTTATAATTAGGCTAATCATAAATGAAAGAGTGGACATAAGCCCACTCTTTTAAAAGATTTATATAAAAGTCATATATAGTATATCACATTTACTGTGTATATACAAATTCTACGCTTTCTTATGGGCTTTAACCAAACACTCCCACTTAGATTATTTCATACAAATATAAAATAACTCAAAAAATAGCATAGTCACACTTTACAATTATTAGTCAACCCGCTCATTTAACCCTTTCAATATAGGACCTAGATGCTCACGAAGAACAGCGGTTAAATCAACTAAATTTTTAGCATCTAAATGATGGTCTATTTCAGGATAGTTTTTATAACGAAGCTCTGCAAAGTACTCATCACGTAATTCGTTATAATATAGCAATAATCCAGTACATTCATCCATCTTACGATATTCACCGATAATAAAAGAACCATTAATCATCCGAATTCCGTGAGCTGGATCAACATCACATATAAAACCTTCCAGTTCTTTAGGCATGACCTCGGAAAAATCCCAATCAGGTATGCCTCGGCGACGATACGTAAAGGTAAAGTTATTCGCTGGCTCGATTAACATATTAGTTAAACCTTTGACACATCGATCTTGTAACCCCTTCCAGAACGACTCTAAATCAGCCCGTACAAACGAAATATCCACAAAGGAAAAGAGTGGCATTTCAATATGAACCGTATAGTCCTCTACCTCTTTATCATATAAGGCAGACCATCGCCACCCTAGATTATTTTGATAATGGAAAATAGGTACCTTTAATACCTCTTCACCTGCTATAAGGCGTTCAAGTAGCACAGTGTAATCAGATTCATTGGATGCTACTAAGGTAAATCCCCCAATCTGCTGAGGCAACCATGAATAATCTAATGCTTTACAAGCTTCAATAATCGTTTCCATATAATGCCTCATATTTCTGTTGATACTGTAAAACAGCTTTTACATAGCTACGTGTTTCTGGAAATGGTATAGTATCAACCATGCCATTCCATTTGTTCTCATTAATCCAGGATTCGACATGGCCGCGTCCCGCATTATACGCAGCTAACGCCTGCACCTCATCGCCATTAAATTCTTTTAATAAATGGCCTAGATACCATGTTCCTAACTCGATATTTGTTTCAGGCTCTTTTAGCTGACGATCTGTATAATTACCATGACCAACTTGTTGAGCAACCCAACGTGCTGTATCTGGCATGAGTTGCATCAATCCAAGAGCACCTGTTTCTGACTCAGCAGTATTCTTATATTTGCTTTCAGCTAAGATAACACTAGCCACCAAGGATGGTGGAACCTGTTCCTTCTCAGCTGCAGCCATCACTACATCTCTATAGTTAAAGGGGTACGCCACTTGACGCGCTAAAGGATCATCTAAATGAGCAAAATAAAACCACCCAAGTACGACGCACGATAACGCCGTTGCCGTTGCACGTTTCATAAATCCCCCTTTCTACATATAACTACTATAACATTTACCATAATCTAGCTGTAACCAAATGCTAGGATACTATAATACTAAATTTCATGGGCTTATTATACCATTTAATACTATTTTTTATATACAAATTTTGACACATCTATTGTTATTATTGAGGTTTTTGTAAAATCGGCTCTAGACGCTCACTCCAAATTGTATCTAATTTTGCGGTCAAAGCCTGAGGCGTACCATTATTATCAATAATTAGATCTGCATAAGAGCGTTTATCGTCTAGTCGCATTTGACTATTAATGCGAGCCAAAGCATCCTCTTTGGTATATCCATTGCGACTCATTAAGCGATCTTTCTGAGTAGGCTCGTTTACATAAACAAGCCAAACCTCATCCATCATGGTATACCATTCCCCCTCTATGAGTAATGGAATATCATAGATTAAAATCGGTGTATTAACCGATTCATATTGAGATGTTAATTCCAAAATACGATTGCGAATATGCGTTTTTAGACAGCTATTTAATAATTGTCGTTTTTCTTCATTGTGAAAGACTATAGCACCAAGCGCTTCACGATTGAGTGTGCCATCATCCTGTAAAACATGAGAACCAAAGGTATCTACAATGGCCTTTAAGCCCTTAGTCCCTGGCTCTACTACTTCGCGAGCTACAATATCAGCATCGATATAGGGTATTCCTTTGTCCTTAAAATAGGTAAGGACTGTACTCTTGCCTGATGCAATACCACCAGTTAAGCCTATTTTAAACATATATACCTTCTAACACGTAATACTATCAATTAAACTATTTTACCAATGCCCAGTTCTCAGCATGATGCACATCTACAATAAGAGGAACATGTAATTCTACGACAGATTGCATGGTAGAACGCAATAATTCTTCAACTGCTTCTAATTCTTCATTTACTACTTCTAATACAAGTTCGTCATGTACTTGTAATAAAAGTCGAGATTTGAAGTTTCCTTCCTCTAGTTTTTGCTCAACTTGGTTCATTGCTAACTTGATAATATCTGCAGCAGTACCTTGAATTGGTGTATTCATCGCCGTACGTTCAGCAAAGGAACGACGGTTAAAGTTACGGCTGTTAATATCAGGAAGTTCGCGTTGACGGCCGAACATAGTGCGAACCTTACCAGTTTCATGGGCTTCCTGAACCATACGATCCATGTACTCTTTAACCTTAGGATAACGGCTAAAGTATAAATCAATATAGTTTTTAGCTTCCCCCCGTGTGATGCCAAGGTCGCGAGATAAGCCAAAGTCAGAAATACCATAAATAATACCGAAGTTAATAGCCTTAGCATGAGAACGCTCTTCGCTTGTTACATCCTCTTGGGCTTTACCTAGTACCTCTGCCGCAGTAAATCGGTGAATATCCTTACCATCAACGAATGCTTTGATCAAAGCTTCATCGCCAGAAAGATGCGCTAAAATACGTAACTCAATTTGAGAATAATCGGCACTCACTAATGTGTCGTACCCTGCACCTGGATAGAATAAGGCACGAATTTCACGGCCTTTTTCAGTACGAACAGGAATGTTTTGTAAGTTAGGATCAGAAGAGCTCAAACGGCCTGTAGCTGTAACCATTTGATTAAAGGTAGTGTGAATACGCTTAGTCTTATCATTAATAAGAACTGCCAAGCCTTCTAAGTAAGTAGAAACTAACTTAGCAACAGAACGGTAGGCCAAGATTTTTTCAACGATTGGACTTTCATTACGAAGCATATCAAGTACTTCAGCATCTGTGGAATATCCAGTCTTAGTTTTCTTAATAACTGGCAAGTTCATCTTTTCGAACAAGATAACCCCCAACTGTTTTGGAGAGTTTATGTTGAAAGTTTCACCAGCAAGATCATAAATCTCTTGTTGTACTTGGGCTAATTCATCTTTAAAGCGAGCTGTCGTTTCAGCCAGTTTATTTGTATCAATATATATACCATTTTTCTCCATTACTACTAAAGTATGAATCAATGGCAACTCAATTGTTTCATATAGAGACCAAAGCTCTTCACGGCGTGCAGATTCACAAGCTACTTCGTTCATAGCGAGTAAAGCTTTCACCATGGACACGCATTCTACATCTACACTACCACTAGCAATGCTTGGCACGGAGAAGCGTTCCGTTAAATATAGATACCCGTAGTTAGTACGCGTAGGATCTAACAGATACGCTAGTAGAGACATATCATGGATACGTGCAGTATTGTCATTATTAAACAAAGAGATTTCAGCTGGCGACTCTTCACCTAATGCTTCTATTAGTTCTTTTGTTTGAGTAGTAACAATGGCCTTAGCCCCTTGTAACACCGCAAGAACAGCCTTTGTATCATTTGTTTTAACGATAGTATCACCATTAGAAAGATAGGCAGTCTCAATAGTTCTAAATGGAGTTTTGCCATCGAGTACAACATGTACTGCTACTGTTTTATCTGTATAGAAGTCAGGGGTTAGAGCCTTAGCATCAGCTACATCGTCTAAAGAAATTTCTTCTTGTGGTGCAAAGAGAGAACCCAAATCACCAAAAGCTGCTTCCTCTCCGCCCATTACTTGTACGATACGAGGCGTTAATTTAGTAAATCCCAAGGTTTCGAATAAAGGCTGTACCTCAGAGGTATGGAAATTTTGTACAAAATCTTCAACCTTGTAAGATAAATCCATATCTGTCTTAATGGTTGCCAATTCACGAGATAAAAACGCTAAGTCTTTATTTTCTACGAGTCGCTCTTTTAATTTCTTACCGGAAATATCTTCGATATGGTCATATACAGATTCAAGATTACCGTATTCTGTAATCAATTTAAGAGCCGTTTTTTCACCTACACCTGGTACACCTGGAATATTATCGGAAGAATCCCCCATAAGAGCTTTCATTTCGATAACCTTATCTGGGCCATAACCATAAAGTTCCTCCATGTTATCAAGAGTAACCTCTAACATGTCAGAAATGCCTTTTTTAGTTAGGAATACATGACTATGTTCTGTTACGAGTTGAAGGTTATCGCGGTCACCAGTAATAATTTTAACAGCCATTTCTGGTGTACCAAATTTCTTACTCAACGATCCTAGAATATCGTCCCCTTCAAAGCCTTCTTCTTCAATAACACAAATACCTAAAGCTTTTAATACATCTTGAATAAGACTAAATTGAGGGCGTAAATCCTCTGGTGCATCTGGACGATTGCCTTTATATTCGCTATACATTTCAGTACGGAATGTTTGACGACCTTTATCAAAAGCTACCGCAATATAATCAGGGTTAATTTCTTCGTATAATTTGATGAGCATTGTTAAAAAACCATACACTGCATTCGTTGGAGTCCCCAAAGCAGACTTCAACGGTGGTAACGCAAAAAATGCACGGAATAACAAACTACTGCCATCTATAATCATTAATTTTTTCATAATACACCTCGCTTAATTCTATCCTTTATTATAACATAAGGGAGCTAACTAACTTTTAAAATCAAAATAATTAACTAATTACAACATTAGCAAATATATTAATAATCTTAATTTCATAAAACAGACTTATATGCTATAGTTAAAGAACAGTAGAAAATGTTTTATATTTCATACTCACAAGGAAAATATTGGGCTGAAAAGTCCTTGCGTATCAATATGTGGTATGATATAATCATTCAGGTATAAGAAACGATTTTTAAGGAGGTGACTCAATTGCCAAACATTAAATCCAGTATTAGAAGCGTAAAAACGGATGCTGAACGTCGTGCGAAAAACGCCGCTGTAAAATCTCAAATCCGTACAGCAGCTCGTAAAACCGTTGAAGCTGTTCAAGCAGGCGCAGTAGAAGAAGCAAAACAAGCACTTGTTCATGCTACTAGCGTAATTGATAAAGCAGCCTCCAAAGGTGTACTTCATAAAAACACTGCAGCTCGCAAAAAATCCAACCTTGCAGCTAAAGTAAACGCTTTATAATTTCTAAAGCAAGTAAGACAGTCTCTCGGATATCCGTTGAGACTGTTTTTTTATGCTTTTTTCAATTTTTCAATAATATTCTTTTCGTTTTTTATACAGTTATATTTTATTACGCCCTATGGGCAGATTAGAGGACTATTACTATGAGAACACTATTATTAATGCGTGGTGCTCCTGCTAGTGGTAAGTCTCAGTGGATTCATGACAACAATCTTGAGGCTTACACCTTAGAAGCCGATCATTTCCGTATGCTATTACGCAGCCCTTCTCTTGGTGAGGACGGTTGGTATATTTCACAAGAGGATAATGGTCCGGCCTGGGAGCTCCTCCTAGATTGCTTAGAAAAACGAATGAGCAATGGCGACTTTGTCGTTTTAGATGCTACCCACACTACATCTAAAGCTGTTAATGCATATAAAGAATTGCTTAACAAATATAAATATACTGTATATTACTACGAACCAGATACATCACTAGAAGAATGCTTGGCTCGTAATGCAGAACGTACAGATTACAAACGAGTACCGGAGCAAGTCATTCACCGTATGCACAAGGTGATTAAGACAACACCATTACCAAAGTTTTGTAAGAAAATAAATTCTATCGATGAAATCAACAATTACTTTACCGTAGATTTGACAAATCAATATGAACGAGTGCGTATCATTGGTGATATTCACGGTTGTTACACGGCATTACAACAAGCTATCTCACCTTGGGATGAAAAAACACTTTACATCTTTTGTGGTGACTATTTGGAACGCGGTATTGAAAATAAAGAAATGATGTACGAAATGATGCGTCTTAGTACATTGCCTAATACTATTATGTTAGAAGGTAATCACGAACGACATATCGCAAACTTTGCTTTCAATACAAATTTAGATCGTTCCAAACGATTTATGAAAGAAGTAGTAGCACCTATCATAAAAGATATGACTAAAAAAGAAGTTGAATCTCTTCAACGAGAATTACGCCTCTTTTATAAATCACTTCGTCAATGTTATCCATTTAGTTTCCATGGCAAGAAATATTTAGTATCCCATGGTGGTCTTTCCTATGTACCTAATATGACCTTTATAGCTACCTCTACCTTTATTAATGGTTTTGGAGCTTACGAAACAGATATTGCTAAAATATATGATGCTAATTACGAAAAAGGTATGTGTCAAAACTTTATTCAAATTCATGGTCATCGCGGTGTTCCCGATGGTACATATTCCTTCTGTTTAGAAGGAGAAGTAGAATTTGGTGGAGAGCTTAAATACATTGATATTACTGCAGATGCATTTACTAAAAGTGGTATTAAAAATGATGTGTACGATAAAGATTACATGCGCCATGAATACCAAAACATGACACAACATCTTATCTACACACAAAATGAAGATATTAATATTTTAGGTAATTCTAAATTAGTAAAAGTAAAAAAATGCTCCCCTAACCTATACTCCTTGAATTTCACCTCTCGTGTATTCCATAAACGACTATGGAACGAAAGTACCGTACAAGCGCGAGGATTATTTGTAGATCGCTTAACAGGAGATGTGAAATTACGTAGTTATAATAAATTCTTTAATCTCAATGAGCGGCCAGAAACAGAGTTAAATAATTTGGCTAATACACTCTCCTTCCCTGTTGAAATCCGAACTAAAGAAAATGGATACCTTGCTATCCTTGGTGTTATCAAAGATGAACTAATTTTTGCTTCTAAATCTACTACAGAAGGTATGCATGTAGATTTGTTTAAAGATTTATTCCAAAAATTACCTGAAGCCTTACAAGAAGAAATCAACGAATTATTAAAATGTAATTGCTGTTCTATGATGTTTGAAGTCATCAGCCAAGAAGATACACATATTATAAAATATGACCAAGATCATCTTTATGTACTTGATATGATTCAAAATACGTTAGATGTAAATGGTAAACATATTGATGTATCATTCTCTAGAAAGAGGCTAGCAGAACTAGACTCCATCCTTAAGAAATATGATACACAATTGATATCTATTGTAAAAACAGTTCAACAAGTAAATACTATGGACGAACTGACAAACATCATAAATAAAGAACTCAATTCACATCATGAGTCTGAAGGCTTTGTGTTAGTCGATAGCAATGGCTTTATGACAAAATTTAAAGGTCCTTATTATAATACTTGGAAGTACCGGCGAAATCGAATTCTAGAACCATATCAACAAAACGGTAAAATTCCTTATGAGAACTGTAAAAACGAAGATGATAGAAAATTTGCAGATTTCTTGAGTACACTAGAATATGATGTAGTTTGTAAGTCTACCTTACTAAATATTAAAGCAATGATGGAAAGTAAAGGCTTGCTATAATTAAATAAGAAATATATTTCTATAAAGTAAAAAACGACCAACTTATGATGTACATAAGTTGGTCGTTCTTTATGATGTAACTAACTATTTTAAAGATACTACCAGTTAAAACTATTTATTTTTAACTGGTAGTATCTCAATATAGCATATTATCTTTATTATTTTGAAATTATATCAGTGTCATACATAGGTAGTAATATAGATTCTAAACCTAAAAGTACGAAAAACATATTAGAAAATTATTTACTAAGTTTCATCATAAACGATGTTCCAATATCCCATTGTTTTAAACCAAAGTTTTCTAATATAGTTTCCCCAATATCAGCAAAGCTTTTTCTATCACCAAGGTCTATGGGGCCATCAATACGTGGACTATAACCAAGAATAGGTACTAATTCACGAGTATGATCGGTTCCCTTCCAAGTTGGATCGTTACCATGGTCTGCGGTGACGAGTAATAAATCATCATCATTTAGTAATTGCAATAAGCCGCCTAGCTGGTAATCAAAGTCCTCAATAGCTCGTTTGTATCCTTCTACATTTCTGCGATGACCATATAAGCTATCAAATTCAACGAGGTTAACCATCATTAAACCACGCTCAAAGGAGGAACCAAGTAAGTATGGAACCATATTCATGCCATGGGAATTAGTCTTTGTTGGATAGCTTTCATCCCATCCTACATGGGCATAAATATCGCCAATTTTACCAACTGCTACTGTTGGCACACCAGCATCTTGTAACTCTTGTTGTACCATCTTTTTCTCTGGCATACGACTATAATCATGACGATTTGAGGTACGTACAAAACTGCCAAGCTCACCTACGAATGGACGAGCGATGATACGGCCTACATAATAATCACCAACGCAAACCTTATCACGGGTAATTTGACATATATGATATAGTTCCTCTAGAGGGATCACATCCTCATGGGCGGCAATTTGAAATACAGAATCTGCCGAGGTATATACAATAGGCTTACCTGTTTTGATGTGCTCTGCTCCCAGACGTTCAATAATTTCTGTACCAGATGCAACTTCATTACCTAAATAACCATAGCCCGTTTCCTTTGTGAAAGTATCCATTAATTCTTTTGGAAAACCTTCGTAAAAGGTTGGGAATGGAACGGTAACAGGATGCCCCATCATCTCCCAATGACCACTTGTTGTATCTTTACCAGTGCTGAGCTCCGCCATACGACCAAAAGCACCGTTAATGCTTTCACCGGTATCTGCAATATCGGCAATATGTCCTAGTCCTAAAGATTTCAAATTTGGGCAATGAATTTTACCTGCTGTTGATTCAATATGACCTAATGTATTAGAACCTTCATCACCAAATTTTGCAGCATCAGCAGCGTGACCGATACCAACAGAGTCCATAACTAATAGGATAATTCGTTTAAACATATATCCTCCTATTATGTAATATTATTTGAGGTACGGCATTGCTAGCATAAGGGCTGCCAAAGATTTGCTATCCTTAATTTGCTCCGCCTTGATAGCCTCTAATAATTCAGGTAAAGTAAAATACTCAAGTTCCACATATTCGTCTGGATCCCAATTAGTTTCGCCCATAGTAAGATCTTTTGCTAAATATAAATGTAGCACTTCATTACAGAAGCCAGGACTTGTAGCAATTGTGCCCAACGGAATCCATTGGTTCGCACGATAACCTGTTTCCTCTGCTAACTCACGTTTAGCACAAGTTAGAGGCTCTTCATTCGGATCCAATTTACCTGCTGGAATTTCAAGCAAAGGCTGTTGCAAAGCATAACGGAACTGACGCTCCATTACAATCTTATTATCTTCTGTAACAACTACAATAGCCGTTGCACCAGGATGATGAACAACCTCACGCCATGCTTCATTACCATTAACATCTGCTATATCATAAGTAACTTTAATTAGTTTACCATCAAACTTCATTTCGCTAGACTTTTGTATCTCTTTGCTAATTGCCATAATAGCCTCCTTAATGTTTATAACTATTATGATACCACACAGAGAAATAAATATATATAATTCATAACTTAATATAATTATAACTAAATATAATTATAAAAAGCCGCCCAACATAGGTTGAGCGGCTTTCATCATTCTATTCAGAATTGTATGTAGTTTACATTGTACCAGTGCTACCGATACCACCTGTACGTACGCCTGTTGCATCGTCATCGTTTGTGAGTAGGTATTTAGAGAATATACCTTGGGCAACGCGTTCGCCTTTTTCAAGGGTAACTGTTTCTTTGCCAAAGTTTAGGAGGGCAATCATGATATGACCTTCGTTCTCCTCATTATTGTAGTAATCGCTATCGATGATACCAGTACTATTCACAAGTGCAAGATGGCGTTTAATGGCCATGCTAGAACGGATATGAATAGCAAGATATTCGTCATACGCCATGAAAGCTTTAAGACCTGTTGGAACGAGTACTACTTGACCTGGTTCTAAAGTAACAGCTTCAGCGCATTCAATATCATAGCCTGCACTTTCTGTTGTTTTACGTGTCGGTAAATTGATATCTTGTTCTTCAAAAGCAGAAACTACTTCAAAGCCACGAATATCCATGTAACACCTCTTATTTTAAACAATCCTTACGAGACAAGTTGATACGGCCTTGTTTATCGATTTCGATAACTTTTACCATAATCTCATCCCCTACATTTACTACATCTTCTACATTTTCAACGCGTTCTTTTGCAAGTTTGGAAATGTGTACAAGACCTTCTTTACCTGGTAATACCTCTACGAAAGCACCAAATGCCATCAAACGAGTTACTTTACCAAGGTATACTTCACCTACTTCAACCTCTTTAGTAAGGTTTTCGATGATTTGTTGAGCTTTAGCAGCACCTTCTTGGTCTACAGAAGCGATGAATACTGTACCATCATCTTCGATATCGATTTTAGCGCCTGTTTCATCGATAATACCACGAATTACTTTACCGCCAGAACCGATTACATCGCGAATCTTATCTGGATCGATTTTCATTGTAATGATGCGTGGAGCATATTGAGACATTTGTTGACGTGGTTCAGCAATTGTATCAAGCATGATGCCCATAATATGCATACGACCTTTATGAGCTTGTTCTAATGCTTCATGAAGGATTTCACGGGACAAGCCAGAAATCTTGATATCCATTTGAATAGCAGTTACGCCTTTTGCTGTACCAGCAACCTTGAAGTCCATATCGCCAAGAGCATCTTCCATACCTTGGATATCTGTTAAGATTGTGTAGTGTTCGCCTTGAGTTACAAGACCCATTGCAATACCAGCAACAGGAGCTTTAATAGGTACACCAGCATCCATCAAAGATAATGTGGAACCACATACAGATGCCATGGAACTAGAACCATTGGATTCCAATACTTCGGATACAAGACGCAATGCATATGGGAATTCTTCTTCGCTAGGAATAACAGGTACCAATGCACGTTCAGCCAACGCACCATGACCAATTTCACGACGGCCAGGACCGCGGGAGGAACGAGTTTCACCTACGGAGAAGGATGGGAAATTATAGTGGTGAATATAACGTTTTTCTGTTTCTAAACCAATGCCATCAATTGTTTGAGTTTCAGACAATGGAGCTACAGTAGCAACGTTCAATACTTGAGTTTGACCACGCGTAAATAAACCAGAACCATGTGTACGAGGTAATACACCTGTACGACAAGAGATAGGACGTACTTCATCAAGTTTACGACCGTCTGGACGAATTTTTTCAACAGTAATCATATGACGCACGATTTCTTTTGTCATTGCATCAAATGCTTTATTTACATCCGCTAAGTTATCTGGGTAGATTTCTTCAAAGTGTGCTAATACATCGGCACGTACTTCGCTTTCTTGTGCATCACGTTGTTGTTTATCTGCACAACGTACTGCTGCGTCAAGTTTATCATGACCATAGGCACGAACAGCTTCAGCAATTTCAGCAGGCACATCTTTGCTTTCGAATACGCGTTTTTCCTTGCCTACTTTAGCTTTCATGTCTTCTTGGAAAGCTACGATTTTTTTGATTTCTTCATGAGCTGCCATGATAACTTCAAGAATAGTTTCTTCTGGAACCTCTTGAGCACCACCTTCAACCATGAGGATAGCATCTTTTGTACCAGCTACAACAATATTAAGATCTGTTGCTTCCAATTGTTCTTTTGTTGGATTAACAATAAATTCACCATTGATACGACCCATGCGAACGCCTGCGATAGGACCATTCCAAGGAATATCAGAAATAGACAATGCAGCGGAAGCGCCAATCATACCACAGATTGCAGGATCACAATCTTGGTCAACAGACATAACAGTTGCCACTACGTGTACTTCATTACGTACACCTTTATCGAATAATGGACGAATAGGACGGTCAATCAAACGGCTATTCAAAATCGCAGATTCAGGTGGACGCGCTTCACGTTTAATAAAGCCACCTGGTAAACGACCAACAGCGTACATTTTTTCTTCATAGTCTACTGTAAGTGGGAAGAAATCGATATCCTTCGCCTCTTTAGAACCTGTAGCGGTAACGAGTACACGAGTATCGCCATAACCAACCATTACAGCACCGCCAGCTTGTTTTGCAAGTTCCCCAGTCTCGATCGTAAGCGTACGACCAGCTAGGTCCATTTGGAATTGTTCCATTCCTATTCCTCCTAAAAATCTTCTTATATGTATACTTTTTTATTATATATCATCAAGAAAAAATAAGCTAATTATTATAGCAATTAGCACAATAAAAAGGACAGAGTTGCCGCTCTGTCCTTTTTTTCGTGTTGCCACAATTGAATATCGGCATTCGTTTCCCTTTGCCTATCGTTATTATAACATAGAGAAATAAAATAAAAAAGCCGTCCTATAGGACGGCTAGTTTTATTATTTACGAAGACCAAGACGTTCGATAAGGGAACGGTAACGTTCGATATCTTTACGACGAAGGTAGTCAAGCATGTTACGGCGTTGACCAACCAATTTCAACAAACCACGACGGGAATGATGGTCTTTTTTGTGTTCTTTCAAGTGATCTGTTAAGTATTGGATGCGGCTTGTCAAAATCGCAACTTGTACTTCTGGAGAACCAGTGTCACCTTCATGAGTAGCGTATTCTTTAATTACTGCTAATTTAGCTTCTGTAGTTAACATTAATGTTACCTCCTAAAAAATAAATAATCCCGATAAGCTTAAGTAACCGTTGGAGATTCGAATACTTCGCTTACGATATGTCTTACGACCTTATTTAGTATACAGTATCTACCTTATCTTGTAAAGAATAAATACAGTAAATAAACAAAAGAGGGCCACAGCCCTCTTCTATTATTTTGCGCCAAGCACCATGCGGTCGCTCAATGCATTTTCCCCAGCTACTTCAAATTTTTGTAATAAATCGGCAACTGTTAATTTTTTCTTTTCTTCCCCTTTTACATCATAAATAATGCGACCAGCATCCATCATGATGAGGCGATTACCAAAGCGCAATGCATCACGCATATTATGGGTAATCATAAGAGTTGTCAAATTATGTTCTGACACGAGTTTATCTGTTAATTGCAAAACATTTTCTGCAGTCTTAGGGTCAAGAGCCGCTGTATGTTCGTCCAGTAATAAAAGGTCTGGACGAAGCATAGTAGCCATCAACAATGTAATAGATTGACGTTGACCACCAGATAACAAGCCCATACGAGCAGATAAACGATCTTCAAGGCCTAAACCTAATAATGCAAGGCGTTCTTTGAAGAATGCTTGTTCACTATCTTTGAAAGCCCATTTAAGACCTAAGTTTTTACCACGGCGCATAGCAAGTATCAAGTTTTCCTCAATTTGCATATTGCCTGCCGTACCAACCATAGGATCTTGGAATACACGACCAATGTATTTAGCACGTTTGTATTCTGGCATTTTTGTTACATCAATATCATTAATAGTAATGGATCCTTCATCTACTGGGAATACACCAGCGATGGAGTTTAGTAACGTACTTTTACCAGCACCATTACCACCGATTACAGTACAGAAATCGCCTTCTTCTAATCGAAGATCAATACCTTGAAGAGCAGTTTTTTCATTGATTGTGCCCTTAAAGAAGGTTTTTACCATATTTTTTACTTCTAACATAGTGTCCTCCTTAACGAGCCAACCATTTTGCTTTCAATGTAGGTAAGGAAAGCGCGATGGCAACAAGAATAGCAGTGAACAATTTCAAATCGTTTGGTGGCATACCCATATAGAGTACAGCTGCAATAACGATACGATATACGATAGAACCAAGGACTACAGCGATGAGGCTACGTACGAAGGATTTTGTACCAAATACTACCTCACCGATAATTACGGAAGCCAAGCCGATTACGATAGTACCAATACCCATACCTACGTCGGCAAAGCCTTGGAATTGGCCAATCAATGCACCAGACATACCAACAAAACCGTTGGAAATCAAAAGACCAAGAACGATCATGTTGTCAGTATTTACACCTTGAGCACGAATCATTTGAGGGTTAACACCTGTTGCACGTAATGCTGTACCAATTTCTGTACCGAAGAACCAGAATAGTAATAAGCATACTACAACAGCTACGATAACACCTACGATAGCTGCAGACCACATATTTGGTGTGTGGAGTACGCTACCAATAATTGTATAAATTGTATCCATACGAAGCAAAGATACATTAGCTTTCCCCATAATATGAAGATTAATGGAGTATAAAGCAATCATTGTTAAGATACCAGCTAGCAATGCAGGAATCTTTAATTTTGTATGAATCCATCCTGTCACAGCACCTGCAGCCATACCACCAATGCCGGCAATCAAAATAGAAAGAATTGGGTTCATACCACTAGTAATTAAAATTGCGGAAATAGCCGCCCCCATTGGGAACGTACCTTCTACGGTTAAGTCAGCCACATCTAATACACGGAAGGTGATGAATACACCAACCGCTAACAAAGACCATAAAAGACCTGTTGTTATGGTGCCTACCACTAAATCTAACATCAAAATCTCCTCTATTGTTTCATATCTTTACGAAGTGCTTCAGGAATTGTGATACCTAATTTTTTAGCACGTTCTTCATTAACAGTTAACTTAATATCTTTTTGTGTTTCAATGGCTAAATCAGAAATTTTAGCTTCACCAGAAAGCACTTTTGCAGCCATTAAACCAGTTTGATAACCTAATTTATAGTAGTCAACAGAATATGTTGCCACACCACCAGTCATTGTCATACCTTCATCGGCAGCAAATACTGGAATTTTAGCAGCATCAGTAATTTGAGCTAAGTTAGCCATAGCAGATGCCAACACATTATCAGTTGGTGTATAAATAGCTTGTACATCTTGGTTTACAAGATTTGTAGCCGCTTGTTGAATATCGTTTACGTTGGATACAGTTGCTTCTACAACAGTGATACCTTTAGTAGCTGCATAAGCTTTCATTTTTTCAACTTGAAGTTGGGAGTTGATTTCAGAAGATGTATAAATTGCACCAATACGTTTTACATTTGGTACCAATGCCATAATAAGGTCAACTTCTTTTTCTACAGGTGTCATATCAGATGTACCAGATACATTACCACCTGGATGTTCATTAGATTGAACGAGTTTTGCTGTTACGTAATCTGTAATAGCAGTCCCCATGATAGGAATATCATGAGATGCGTTTGCCATAGTTTGTGCTGATGGCGTTGCGATGGCTAATACCAAATCCTTTTTATCAGATACAAAGCGTTGAGCAATACTATTCAAATTAGATTGGTCGGCTTGAGCATTTTGTTGGTCTAATTTAATGTTCTCTCCATCTTTATAACCTTTAGATGCAAGGCCATCAACAAACCCTTTGTTAGCAGCATCAAGGGATGGATGTTCTACCAATTGAATAACACCGATTTTCTTTTGATCATTAGTTGCTGTATTGGAACCGCAACCAGCTACCATTGCCATAATAGAGATAGCACTAAGTGCTACTGCAATACCTTTTTTCCAGTTCATATGTAACTCCTTACCAGTTGTGTATTAAATCATAGTTGCTTTGTTCATCAATTCTTCTGGTAATGTGATGCCCAATTTTTGTAATTTATCTTTACTTACAACTAATTTAAATTCTTTTTGCATTTCAATAGGCATATCTTCAATTTTAGCTTCACCAGTTAAAATTTTAGCTGCCATTAAACCTGTTTGGTATCCAAGTTTGTAGTAATCTACGGACAAGGACATTACAGCACCACCTTTTACGTGGTTATCTTCGCCGCCAAACACAGGAATTTTTGCTGGATCGGTAATCGCTACAAGATTGCTCATCGCAGAAGCTACAACATTATCTGTTGGTACATAAATTGCATCTACATGTTGAGATACAAGATTTTGTGCTGCTTGTTGAATATCGTTTACATTAGAAACGGTAACCTCTTCAACCTTAATACCTTTTGTAGCTGCGTAAGCTTTCATTTTCTCGACTTGAATTTGAGAGTTTACTTCACTAGAGCTATAAATAGTACCAATTGTCTTAGCATTTGGTAATACTTTTAAAATTAAATCAACTTGTTGTTCTACAGGGTTCATATCAGATGTACCAGATACATTGCCGCCAGGATGTTCATTAGATTTAACAAGTTTAGCTGCTTCATAATCAGTAATAGCAGTACCCAAGATTGGAATATCGTGAGTTGCATTCGCCATAGATTGAGCTGCTGGTGTAGCAATCGCTAAAATTAAGTTTTTACGATCAGATACAAAACGCTGTGCAATGCTGTTCAAATTAGATTGATCTGCTTGTGCATTCTGTTGGTCAAAGGTGATTTTATCAGCTAAGCCCTTTTCTTTTAGAGCATCAACAAAACCTTTGTTTGCTGCATCAAGTGCAGGATGTTCTACCAGTTGTACTACGCCAACCTTGTATTCACCATTAGATGTTGTTCCATTGGAGCCACAGCCTGTAAATGCCATTAATGCTGCCGCCGTGAGCGCTAGGGCAATACCTTTTTTTAAATTCATGGGGATTTCCTTCCTATCTGCAATGACTATAATACATCTATTATAAACAAATTTCTTTACTACATCAATGTAGCAGATTAAAGTATTTTACATTTGTCCATTTATAGGACACATAAAAATTTGAAATCCTCTTATTTTTCAAGCGATGCTAACATGTCTTCTGTTAGCTCATTGGCCGCTAAAATATAGTCTTTAAGGGTCCCTTTATCGAGAGCAACCTTCATAACAGGCACTTCAAATGGATCAAGGATAACACACATTAAAATTTCACCTGTTACATAATACCCAACAACAGCTTCCCCTTCTTCAGGATCTAACGTTTCACGCTTTACTGTTACACAGTAAGGTTTCATTACCTGTGCTGCAGCTTCTGCTACCTCTTCACGATTTGCAATATACTCTTCTGCCTTTGTTTCAGGAATATCAAAGATATCCACCTTTACAGTCTTAACCTCTGTAGCCTCTCCCTTAGCTGCCTCTATAGCTGCACCTAAATCTGTTTGCTTCATATATACCTCACATAGAATGGACTTTCACCAATGGTGAAAGCCCCATAATTTTAGATTGATTCATCAGCTGCATTTAAGAATGCAACATAGCATTGTTTAGCCTCGTAAATATCCGCCTTAGACGTAACCTCCCATGGAGCATGCATGCTAAGCACGGCTACGCCACAGTCGATAACATTCATACCGTATAAGGCCATGATGTACGCAATGGTACCACCACCGCCAAGGTCAACCTTACCAAGCTCTGCAGTTTGATATGTTACATTATTAGATTCCATGACACGACGAATAAAGCCCATATATTCAGCATTCGCATCATTGGAACCAGATTTACCACGAGAACCAGTAAATTTATTGAATACAACACCCATACCTAGGTAAGATGCATTTTTCTTTTCGAAAGCAGATGCATATAGCGGATCATAGCCAGCACTAACGTCGGAAGATAACATACGAGAATTTTCCAATGTACGTCGTACACTTACAGAGTTAGGTTTTCCCATAAGGGTAAGCACTTCTGCTACTGCATTTTCAAAGAAACGAGATTGCATACCAGTAGCGCCCACAGAACCTATTTCCTCTTTATCTACAAGCAAACAACAAGTCGTACGTTTTACATTGTCTACCTCAAGCATAGCCACTAAAGATGTATACGCACAAACGCGATCATCTTGACCATAAGCCATAACCATGGAGCGGTCAAAGCCCATATCACGAGCTTTTCCTGCTGGTACGATTTCAAGCTCTGCAGATAACAAATCACGTTCTACGAAGCCATATTCTTTTTCAAGGAGGTTATTAATAAATTTCGTAACCCCTTCTTTTTCTTCATCTTTTACAGGACGACTGCCGATAAGTAAATCGAGGGCCTCCCCTTCAATTACCTTTGCTGCATTCTTTTGCATTTGTTCTTGGCCCAAATGAGGTAACAAGTCAGTAATGCAGAATACAGGGTCATTTTCTTTATCACCAATATTAATGTTGATACGTGTGCCATCTGTTTTAACTACAACGCCATGAATAGCAAGAGGCATAGCAACCCAGTGGTATTTCTTAATGCCCCCATAGTAATGTGTATCCCAAAACACTAAATTACTATCTTCATATTGTGGGTTTTGCTTTACATCGATACGTGGAGAGTCAATATGAGCACCTAAAATATTCATACCCAACTCAATATCATCGGTACCAATGTTAAATAAAGCAATGGATTTATCCATATGTGTGTAATAAATCTTGTCACCTGCTTTAATTGGTGTATTGGATTTAATAATATCTTTTAAGTTTACATATCCTTTAGCTTCTGCAAATTCAACAGCTTGTACAACGCATTCACGTTCTGTTTTACCATTATCTAAAAATTGACGATATGTATCACTTAAGGCATATACCTTTTCCATTGTGGCATCATCATAATTATGCCAAGCATATTTACGTTCCATAATCTATCCTTTCTATAAGCTCACAGTTTAACCATTACGGCTCTATCGTTGTGAACTTGCATTAACAATATTATTTTTGGCGGTCCTTTTCAAGTTCCGCCTTGCGAAATTCTAAATATTTCAGCTCTTTTTCTCGATTGATTTCAGACTTCTTAGTATATAGAGAACGAATTTCGTCCGTACAATGGGTCAATACCTTTGTAACGTAGAATTTAGTACTACCGGACTTAATCGTATATTTTCCAACTTTTAATTGCACCGCAAAGTCACCGTGTTTAGGACAAACGCCGATGGCGAGATGCTTGTCCCCTTGTAATCGTTCAGGCCTAGTCATTTCTAACCGTGTCTGACAATATGGACAGAACGATAATCGAACCCGTCTATCATGAACGATACGTTTCTTCTCAGGGAAGTTTTCATACATAAAAAATGTCAGAATCGGTGGATATAAGAAAGGATTACTGCTTTCCTTTCGAATTTGATCATAATGTAAAATACCTTGTGGTATATCTAATTTTTGACATATATGTGCCGTAAACACAGCATCATGTAACGCATTATGAGCTGATAAATGCTCGGTAGATATATTAAGATCCTCCATGGCATGAGCTACAGAATACTGTTGACTTGTACCATATCGTTGATAGGAATAAATCATCTGTGCATCAACCCATTGATCATAGGATAACGCTTTCATCCTATGAAGCATCAGATTTTCACGCAATATGAGAATGTCATCAGAGCCCCAAGATAACAGCATATACTCATCACCACACCAGTTTTGAAAGTACTGCATAGCAGTCTTAAATGGCACACCATGATCGAGCTCTCGAGATGTAATACCAGTCAATTCACGAACATGTTTGTGCATCCGTGGCAGATATTGTGGTTTGATGAACATTGTAAAATGATCTACAATGTCCATCTTTTCATTCAGTTTTACCGCTCCGATTTGAATGATTTCCCCTGTTAACGGCATTTTTGTGCGCTTCATAAAGCTAATGTCGTTGCTATAGGGCTGATTCCACTCTAAATCAAATACAATATAGTTCATATGTTTATTTCGATTCTGAAAGCAACGTTTCCGCTGCTTTAATAACCTGTTCTTCAGAAATTACGGATAACCCTTTATAATTTCCTTCTTTAATAATTTTTTTCATACTTTTACCAATCTCGTATGAGTCCATCGTTTCCAAAACGATAGCACGCGCTTGATATGGACCATAAAAGAATGGATTAGACGGTCCGTAAAGCGCCACGATTGGCACATGTTGACTAATCGCCACATGCATTGGACCCGAGTCGTTCGTAATCAACAGATTACAACGGCTCATAGCTGCAGCTAAAGGACCTAATTGGAACTTACCAGTAGCCACAATTGGTTTAGTTTCCATGTGTTCCACTACAGGCTGTACCATTTCAAGATCCATAGGACCACCAAAGAATACTGTTTTATACCCTAAATGACCAAAGTAATCTGCTACATGAGCAAATCGTTCAGCAGGCCAACGTTTCTCAGGAACAGCACTACCAATGTTAAACCCAATAAGCTTATCACTATCTGTTAAACCTTGGCTAGCATAAAACTCCTGAGCCTCACGGCGCCATGCTTCACTGGTTTCAATGTGTAGACCAGAGTTTGAAATATCGGTTACCCCTAATTGTTCTAGTACATTGATGTACATATCTGCAGCATGACGAGTTTTACGATCTAAGCGCGTATACTTTGTCATAAATGGTCTAAATAGAAAATGACTCATCCCCGTTGTAATAGGGGCATGAATTTTCCATGCCAAATAAGATGTGCGTTCATTGGGATGTAAATTAATAACGATATCAGGTTTCCCTTTTTTATTAATCTCACGAGCAATCTCATTAAGTCCGGAAATACTATTGTGACGCCCTTTTTTATCAACTACAATGAGTTCATCAATATTTGGATTATATTGCATTACTTGTTGTAGTTTTTCATCTATTACATATGTAATATGACTATGTGGCGCAGCTTTTCGAAGCACTTCAAAAAAAGGAGTTGTTAATATAACGTCTCCCAAATGCATAAGAAAGGTGACCACAATGCGTTTATAATCGAGTTCCATTACAGTTCCTTTCCAAGTACTTGTTCATATACTGACCATACTGCATCTACTGGAATTTGAGCCATACAATCCGGATCATCTACGAGCGGCTGCTCAGGCGTAGCCTTTGATGTGGGTGAAATAATCAGATGTACATGACTGCCTCCGTATGGACCAGTTCGTTTCGGAGATGTGGTTCCAAATAGTGCAATCAAAGGGCGCTTAAAGGCATTAGCAATATGCAACGGGCCCGTATCAGCACTGATGAAAATTTCACAATGTCGAATCAACTCAATCAATTCTGGCATAGTCGTAGATCCTACTAAATTGACGAGATTCTTATTTTTTACATAGTTTTCTATGAAAGCTCCTTTTTCTGCATCATCAGAAGCGCCGGCAATAACGACTTTTTTACCAGATTCACATAAACGGATACATAGCTCTCCAAAGTTAAGTAAAGGCCACTCCTTAATAATCCAGCGAGCTCCAGGAACAACAACTATATAATCTTCGTCAACGCCATGACAGGCTAACTTCTCTTTTACGGACTTCTCCGCATCTACGTAGGCAGGCATAGGAAATTCTATACTATCTACGTCACCACCAAGCGCTCGAACAGTATCTAAATAGCGTTCAATGACATGGTCGTATTTATGCTCACCTACTAGAGCTTTATTGACTAAATTACTACCTTCCCGAAGCTCCCAGTAACCATATTTCTCAGGAGCCCCAGATAGTAGAGATACAATGGCGCTCTTCGCAATACATTGTAAGTCCAATGTCATATCAAAGTGACGACTATGTAACTCCTTACGTAATTGCCATAAATAGGCAGGCTTTTTAAGTTGTTTCTTGTCGATAATGATGACATCATCTACCCATGGTGTACCTGGCAGGAGGCTAGCAAATTGCTCATGAATAGCCCATGTAATATGCGCATTAGGCCAATTTTTACGCACTGCATACAAGGTAGGTAATGCATGAATCACATCACCTAAGGAACTCATCTTTATGATGAGTATATTCTTGTAATCTTTCATATAGCCTCCCAAAATACAACACCACAACTAAAAACCCTATATCACCTTAAAACAGACATAAGTTAAAAGTAAAACAAAGTAATGGTAATAATTAACTAAATAATAGTCTTAATAAAATCTAACAGATTTGTACCTGTAAATAGATATCCTTTTACACCAGCTGCTTCTGCAGCATCAACATCGCGCTGACTATCGCCAATAAGAAAACTAGATTTAGGATCTACATCATAATCCTTAATAGCTTGATTAACCATGCCAGGCTTTGGCTTTCTGCATTCACAATCGACAGCATAAAGAGGTACAGATCCTTCTTTATGATGAGGACAATAATAGAAATGTAAAATCGGCGCCCCGCTGCGATCTAGTTCATGAGCCATATGGTCATGTAAAATCTGAACATCAGATTCCTTATAATAACCTCGAGCGACCCCACTTTGATTGGTCACTACAATGAGGTCATAGCCCTTGCCATACGCATAAGCTAGTGCCTCTTTAGCACCATCTACCCACTCTAAAT
The DNA here is from genome assembly GCF_900637515.1 of Veillonella dispar. Classification (NCBI taxonomy): domain Bacteria; kingdom Bacillati; phylum Bacillota; class Negativicutes; order Veillonellales; family Veillonellaceae; genus Veillonella; species Veillonella dispar. The sequence goes on from NZ_LR134375.1 coordinate 1,247,246, forward strand.
CACTGATTTTATATAGATAGCTAACATCTTTGTTGATAACACCATCGCGATCTAAAAATAATACTTTGCGCATTAACGTAAATACCCTTCGTTATTATCGAGTAATTCACAATATTCTTTAACAGCGTCTTCCATTTTATGGAACCCTTTATCATAACCAGCAGCCAATAATTTAGTAGTATCAGCCTCTGTAAAGCTTTGGTATTTGCCTTTTAATACCTCTGGGAATGGAATGTATTCAATTTTGCCTTTACCGTTATAGTCAATAACAGCTTGCATAAATTGGTTAAAGCTATGAGCATTACCTGTACCACAGTTGAAAGTACCAGAGATTTCAGGGTGTTCCCAGAAATAGAAGTTTACATTAACTACGTCTTTAACATAAATAAAGTCACGTGTTTGACCACCGTCTTCGTAGCCATCTGTACCTTCAAATAGATTGATAATACCAGTTTCTTTATTTTTGTAGAACATTTGACGAACTAAGGAAGCCATTTTATCTTTATGAGCCTCATTAGGACCATATACGTTAAAGTAACGTAAGCCTACTACTTGAGCTGTATATTCACCTTCATATTTACGCACATAACGGTCAAACAACAATTTGGAGTACGCATATGGATTGAGGGCTTCCTCAGCTTCTGGTTTTTCTACGAAACCATTTGTACCATTACCATATGTAGATGCAGAGGATGCATAAATGAATGGAATGCGACGGTCTTGGCAATAGTGGAATAGATTTTTAGAACCTTCATAGTTGTTCTTCATCATGTATTTGCCATTATATTCCATTGTGTCCGCACAAGCACCTTCGTGGAACACTACTTCGATAGGACCTACATCAAATGTACCATCAGCAATAGCACAATCAAAATCATCACAATCGATATAATCCAAGAATTCTAAATTTTGAATATTTCGGATTTTACGACCATCAGTAAGGTCATCAACAATAAGAATATCTGTACGACCACGGTCATTTAATGCTTTCACAATATTACTGCCGATAAAACCAGCACCGCCTGTAACGATAATCATAATTTACCCTCCTTAGCCATAGTAGCTATTTTCCCTACGATATCTGATGTAGAGTAACCTTCTTTAAATGAAAGCACCTCTACATGATCTACGGACTCACGTCCAATAATATCTTCTATCTTATAATCGCCGCCCTTAACTAGCGTATTAGGACGCAAATAAGCTAATAGTTCAGCTGGTGTATCCTCTTCGAATAAAACCACACCATCTATACAGCGCAACGCACTTAATAATGCTGCTCTATCCTCTTCACTTACGATGGGACGTGTTTCACCCTTTAGGCGTCTAACAGAAGCATCGGAATTTAAACCAATAATTAGATGATCACCTAACTGAGCAGCCTCTTGTAGATACGTAATATGCCCACGATGAAGAATGTCAAAACAACCATTTGTAAACACAACAGTTTCACCCTTATTTTGCCATTGTGTAATAAGCTGCTTCATCTCTTCCTTTGTGTATAAAGGCTTCGATTGAACACTATGCTTATAAGAATGCCATAAATCCAGTAATTCAGAACGATGAATTGGATATGTTCCAACCTTAGATACGACGATGCCTGCAGCGCCATTAGCAATATGTAAGGCTAAACGCATAGATAGGCCACTGGCAAGGCATGTCATCATCATGGATACAACAGTATCGCCTGCACCACTTACATCAAAGACCTCTTGTTGTGTGGCCGGATTATGCCATGTACGGCCGTCCTTTGCGATAACAGTAATCCCCTTAGCAGACCGTGTAGCCACAATGTACTCTAAATCAACATTAGCCAGTACTGACTTAGCAGCTTCAACAATAGTGGTATCATCATTTTCTAATTTACGGCCTACACATTCACCTAGCTCTTTTACATTCGGTGTAATACATGTGGCTCCATTATATTTAGACCAATCAGAACCCTTAGGGTCTACGATTGTTTGTACGCCATACTCCTTAGCTAAACTAAAGATCTTTTTTAGCAATGTCGGTGTACAAACACCTTTACCATAGTCAGAAACAACAATGCCATCGATACCCGCTTTACAGAGATTTTCCAACCATGTAGATAGTTTCTGTTCTTCATGGATTGTCAAATCTGTTATGGTTTCAAAATCTAAGCGCATCATCTGCTGACGATCACCTAAGATGCGCATCTTAGTAATAGTAGATCGATCGTCGCTCGTCAATAAACCTGTTGTATCAATCTTATCTGCATCAAGTAACTGTTGTAATAAACGACCATGGTCATCATTACCGGCAATAGCACCAAGATATACTGTGCAATCTAAATTTGATAAGTTCGACGCAACATTACCAGCACCGCCAAGCACTTCTTTCATCTTTGCCACGCGGTTAACAGGAACCGGTGCCTCTGGAGAAATACGACTTACATCACCAAAAACATAACGATCTACCATAACATCACCTATAACGGCAATCTTTAAATTTGGTAGTTGCTTTGTTAAAAATTGATTAATGGTAGCATTTATCATAATCCACCTATTCCTTACCACAATATACATGCATAACGACTTACATAAAATACTTGGCATCAAACATGTATCTATTTATACATAAGACCGTAACGGTTAATAATCTTCTTCAATAATTTCACACATGATATGACCAGCCAAAATGTGCATCTCTTGAATACGAGCTGTTACATTACTTGGAATGGCTAATGTAATATCACATAATTCAGCTAGCTTACCACCGCCTTCTCCGGTGAAAGCAATGGTATGCATACCAATAGAACGGGCCATTTCTGCAGCTTTCACAACATTCTTAGAGTTCCCAGATGTAGAAATACCAATAAGAACATCACCTGTACGGCCTAGTCCCTCTACTTGACGTGCAAAAACAGATTCAAAATCATAGTCATTGGCAATCGCTGTTAATGCAGATGTATCAGTAGTTAATGCAATCCCTGCAAGAGAGCGTCGTTCCTTTTTAAAGCGACAAATCAATTCCGCCGCTAAATGTTGAGAATCTGCAGCAGAACCACCATTACCACAGAATAAAATCTTATTGCCATTTTCTAAAGCAGCCTTACAGCGATAGGCAATCTCTTGAATGGTATCCATATGCTCCATCGTTCTACCAAAAACCTCAAGATGCTCGGTAAAACGATCTGCAATGATTGGATTTAAATCAGTCATTATAAAATCTCCTTTAATAGTCTATCTGCATTTTTCCAGAACAATTTCTCACATTGCTCCACAGATAAACCGGCCTCTTTAAATGCATCATATAATCGATGCATTTCAGAAGCATCTTTAATTTCTGTATCTGGCTTAATACCATCAAAGTCGGTTCCTAATGCCACAACATCTTCCCCGCCTTTATCGATGAGATATAAGCCGTGTTTTACGATATCTTCAATCCGACTTATGGGTGATGTACCTAAAAATGATTGAGCGAAATTAAGGCCTATAACGCCACCCTTATTAGCAATCAGCTTGATTAAATGATCTGGTAAGTTTCTTGTATGGGCTGTAACTTCACGTGCATTGGAGTGAGATGCTATAAAAGGTACATCTAAAATATCTCCTAATTGCTCAGTACCAGCATCATTTAAATGAGAGCAATCAACGATAATGCCTAAATCCTGCATAGCCTCCACAAATTCAACACCTTTCGATGTTAATTTTTTATGCTGCTCACCACAATGGGGCTCACCCAATCCATTTGGATAATTCCAAGTAAGCGTAATAAGTCGAACCCCATCTTGATAAGCTTGTTTTAATTTATCTAAATCGCCGCCTAGTACGCCGCCTTCCTCAATAGACATAAGAGCCCCAATCTTACCGGACACATACACGGACTCTATATCTTGATAAGAGAGCACATGTTGTATGTGCTCTCCATAATGCTGAATTTGTGATGTACATAAATTACGCATCGCTTCATAACGACCATAAGGGTCATTTGTTTCACCAAGATTGATAAAAAGTGCGAAATCTTGCACCTTGCTGTGAGCCTTTTGCAACTTTTCTATATCGATTTTCCAAGTATTACGATACAGATCCCCACTACTAGGATGGTCTATTAATTTCATTATCGTATCGCAGTGTAAATCTATCATAAAGCCTCACATATAGTATCAGTAATTAATTGCGTTTTGGTTTTTTAGCATCTAGTTTCTTTAATGCTTTCAGTTCTTCCATAAAGCTATCAATATTATCAAACTTACGATATACGCTAGCAAAACGAACATATGCAACTTGGTCAATATCTTTTAATTGTTGCAATACAAGTTCACCAATGCGATCCGTAGTTACCTCTTGATTGATTTCATTTCGAATATCGCGCTCTACATCGTTAACCACTTGTTCCATCACGGACATTGGTACGGTACGTTTATCACAAGAACGCAATAAGCCATTTAATAATTTACCGCGATCAAATAGTTCACGACGTCCGTTTTTCTTTAATACCATAAGTGGTACTTCTTCTATAATTTCATAGGTAGTAAAGCGACGGCCACAATTGATACATTCGCGGCGACGGCGAATACTATTACCTTCATCAGTCGTTCTAGAGTCTGTTACCTTCGTGTCTGTGTGTTGGCAATAAGGACATCTCATCTGTTACTACTCCTTTTTCTAATAATCACTCTAAAATAGTGCATAATACGCCCATTTTCTTTACTATATATAGTACCATGAAACCCCTTAAAATACAAAGAATCCCTAGGATTTCCTAGGGATTCTTCCATTATTCTACAGTATTTTATGTTATGAAATACTTTAGAAATAATATTTTTAATTTTACCTACAATTATAACTATCGTTTAGGAGCATCTTGGACGCGAAGCAAGCAGTCGCCAGATTCGATACGGCTACCTTCACGAACTAGAATTTCTTCTACGATACCATCGATAGGAGCTGTAATTGTTGTTTCCATCTTCATCGCTTCTGTAACGATTAATGGTTCACCTTTAACTACAGATTGACCATTCTTAACGAGGATCTTAACAACAGAACCAGACAATGTAGCACCGATTTCGCCAGGGTTGGATTCGTCTGCTTTACGACGAACAACACCAGTAGTCTTAGCATGTTTATCATGAACTTTAATGCCACGAGGTTGACCGTTGAACTCGAACAATACGATACGGTTACCATCTTCATCAGGATCAGATACACCATTCATCTTAATGATCAATGTTTTACCTTTTTCGATAGTTACTTGGATTTCTTCGCCCCGTTTCATACCGAAGAAGAATGTTGGAGTATCAAGTACAGATACATCACCAAAATCTTTTACAAATTTATTGTAATCTTGGTACACCTTAGGATATAAGCAGTATGCACTAATATCTTCATCAGTTGTATTAGCACCCATTTCACTTAATTCATGACGAACATGTTCGAAGTCTGTTGGAGGTAATACTGCACCAGGACGAACTGTAATAGGTTTAGCTCCTTTTAAGATGATTTTTTGTAACTCTTCAGGGAAACCTTGGTATGGAGTGCCAAGACGACCTTCAAAGAATTCTACTACAGATTGAGGGAAGTCTAATACATCGCCTTTTTCGTAAATATCTTTTTCAGTCAAGTTGTTTTGTACCATGTACAATGTCATGTCACCTACAACTTTAGAGGATGGTGTTACTTTAATGATATCGCCAAACATCATATTTACTTGATGATATACTTTCTTGATATCATTCCAACGATCACCAAGGCCTACCATCTTAGCTTGTTGTTGCAAGTTGGAGTATTGGCCACCTGGCATTTCATGTTGATATACTTCAGTATTAGGATATGCTTCTGCTTTATCCACACCTTTGTAGTATGGACGAATGCTGCCAAAGTAATGAGACATTTCTTCCATGTAGTCAATGTTCATGTCAGGTTGACGGTCATGGCCACTCAAAGCATAGTACATAGAGTTCATGCTAGGTTGAGATGTGCCATTAGCAAATGCAGAGTATGCCAAGTCGATAACGTCTACACCAGCATCTACAGCGCGACCATATGAATAGATAGCATTACCAGAACCTTCATGAGTGTGCAAATGAATTGGTACTGTAACAGCATCTTTTAATGCAGATACAAGGTTATAAGCTGCTTGAGGTTTTAAAAGGCCAGCCATATCTTTAATAGCAATGATATTAGCACCCGCTTTTTCAAGCTCTTTAGCCATATTTACATAGTAACCTAAATTGTATTTAGGACGGCTACTATCAAGAATATCCCCTGTATAGCACAATGCTACTTCAGCAATTTTGTTTTGTGCACGTACTTCATCAATAGCTACATGCATATTATCAAGGCTATTTAAGCTATCAAATACACGGAATACATCAATGCCATTTGTAGCAGCTCGTTGGATAAATTGACGAACCACATTATCTGGATAGGATGTGTAACCAACTGCATTGGCACCGCGAATCAACATTTGAAGCAATGTATTTGGTACTTCGCGACGGAACATGCGTAAGCGTTCCCATGGATCTTCATGTAAGAAACGATAGGATACGTCGAATGTAGCACCGCCCCAGCACTCTAAGGAGAATAAGTTAGGAACACCTTTCGCAGCATGACCAGCTACGCGTGCCATATCAATTGTACGTAGACGTGTAGCAAACAAGGATTGATGAGCATCACGCCATGTAGTATCTGTAAAGAATACTTGTTTTTGGTCAGATAACCATTTACTGAAGCCTTCTGGACCTAATTCATCAAATTTTTGTTTTGTACCAGCTGCAGGAGATACATCTAAATTAGATGGCATTTGAATTGGTTCAAAATCAGGTACTTCTTGAGGGCCCGCACCAGAGTAACCATTGATTGTTACGTCTGCAATGTAACGCAATAATTTAGTACCGCGGTCACGGTCAGGTTTCAATTCGAATAATTCTGGATGATCTTCGATGAAGTTAACAGTGTAGTTACCGCTTTGGAATTCAGGATGTTCAAGAACGTTAATCAAGAAGTGAATATTTGTTTTAACGCCACGAATACGGAATTCTTTCAAGCAACGAAGCATTTTACGAATAGTTTCTTCATTGTTAGGACCAAATGCAGTTGCTTTTACAAGTAAGGAATCATAGTAAGGTGTTACTACGGCACCTGTGAAAGCATTACCAGAGTCTAAGCGGATACCAAAGCCACCGGAGCTACGATATGCCAAGATTTTACCTGTATCAGGCATGAAGTTATTTTTAGGATTTTCTGTAGTGATACGACATTGAATTGCAGTACCTTTACAAGGAACTTCATCTTGTGCAGGAATGCCTACTTCTGGGCTATGTAAGTCATAACCTTCAGCAATACGGATTTGAGAATGAACAATATCAATATCTGTAATCATTTCTGTTACAGTATGTTCTACTTGGATACGAGGGTTAACTTCGATGAAATAGAAGGAACCATCAGCAGTTACCAAGAACTCTACAGTACCAGCATTAACGTAGCCTACATTTTTCATGATTTTAACGGCTGCATCACATACGGCTTTACGAGTTTCTAATGGCAATGCAAAAGCTGGCGCCATTTCAACAACTTTTTGGTGACGACGTTGTACAGAGCAATCACGTTCATGTAAATGAACTACATTACCATGTTCATCACCAAGGATTTGTACTTCAATATGTTTAGGTTCAACGATAAGTTTTTCTACATATACATCATCATCGCCAAAAGCAGCTTTTGCTTCAGATTTAGCGCGATCATATGCATCACGAAGATCTTCTTTGCGATGAACCTCACGCATACCACGGCCGCCACCGCCATTTACGGCTTTAATCATCAATGGGAAACCATGAGTATTTGCAAATTCTTCTAATTGTTCAAAATCACGCAAAGCCCCATCTGAACCAGGGATCATTGGGATATCTGCCAATTTAGCTTGTGCACGAGCATTAACCTTATCACCGAACATATTCAAATGTTCTACATGAGGTCCAATGAAAATGATACCTTCTTCACCACAACGACGAGCGAACTCTTCGTTTTCAGATAAGAACCCATAACCTGGATGGATAGCATCAATATCATGTTCTTTTGCAATACGGATAATATCTTCAATATCAAGATATGCTTCAACTGGTTTTTTACCTTCCCCTACGAGATAGGCTTCGTCAGCTTGGTTACGGTGCAAGGATAATGTATCCTCTTTGGAATAAATGGCTACAGTTTTAATACCCATTTCATTACATGCACGGAACACGCGGATCGCAATTTCACCACGGTTGGCAACCAATACGGATTTAATTTTTCTCATGTATTGCCTCCTACTAGCTTCCACTAATGTGAACTATCAGCTTTCATTTTTATTAATATATGAATATTTCCTATACTTATAGTCAAAACAATATATTTGGAAAACTCATCAAAATTTATGATGAGTATAATATTCATAATTACATATAACTATTATACAATATTTTCCACATATTTAAAGGATTATATTAATTACGAAATCATAAAATACATTATCCGCTGTTCATGAGTAAAACTCATATGTCTTTTATCGATGTACATCGAACTAGTTCTATATACTATATAATTAATCACCTAAGAAATGATTCATTAATCGGTTGAGTTGTTCTTGGTCATTGGCCCCCATCAACTCACGTGCAGAATGCATTGCCAACAATGGTAAGCCTACATCCATGGTTCTCATCGGCAACATAGCAGATGAAATAGATCCAACTGTAGACCCTCCTGGTATATCAGAACGATTTACATAAATTTGGTAGTTTGCCTCAGCTTCATCACACAAACCTTTAACAATGGCAATTGCTCTGGCATCACCTGCATAAGATTGGCTACATGCGATTTTTAGGGCTACCCCTTTATTAAGTGTAGGAATATTAGTGATATCATTTTTCTCAGGATAATTTGGATGTAAACCATGGGCTACATCAGAGGAAATCATAAATCCTTTTGAAATGAAACTTTCCATTTCTTGATTAGAATATCCCAATGCATCATATACACGTTTAATAAGGTTTGGTAAAAGCATACCTGCCCCACCCTGTTTTGTACGACTCCCTACCTCTTCATTATCAAAGAGAATGGCACAGCGTACACCATTAGCATTATGTTTACGAGCTTGAATAATCCCTGAAAGTACACCAAAGCAAGATGTTAGATTATCAAGGCGAGGTGCGCTAATGAAATCACCTTCTGTGCCAAGTACACAGCCTTGTTCTGTTGGGTATAATGTCATTTCATAGGACAAAATTTCAGATGGATCACAATTGACTTCATCAGCTAAGAACATAGTCCACTCATCATATTGAGTATCAGACTCTGGAAATAAACTTGGATTATTACTATCATGTAAAGATTTTGTTGATTGTTCCTTATCTTTACGATCCATCATTAATATAGGAAGCATTTCCTTTTGGCGATTTAATTTAACGCCATCATTAACGGTGCGATTCATATGTATAGCTAAGTTTGGAACGATTGCAATAGGACGTTTTGTATCAACCAATACAGAATCAACATCAAAGGCATTATCACCTTTTAATACTACGGTACCAGCCGCTCCTAGAGGACGATCAAGCCATGTATTTTCAATGAGACCACCATACATTTCTACATTCAGTTTTGTGTACCCTTTTACAGAGGTAATAGGATTAGGTTTAACACGGATCGCAGGAAAATCCGTATGCGCCGAAGCAATACGTAATGTATCTTCTGGTTTTTTCCCTATATGAAAGGCAAACAATGTAGTACCAAATACATTAACAACATAAGAACCAGAGTCTAATTGCCACTCATCATCTAAATTAAGTTCTGTAAATCCTGAGTCCAATAACATTTGCAAGCTTGTATCAACCGTATGGTATGGAGATGTGCAAGCACCAATATATTTCAATAACTGTTCATTATCAAATTTCATAGTTTCCTCCTATGTAAAATAATGATGCAATTCTTTTATTCACTAGGAATAGTTCATATATGTATAATATTACAACATATACATTAATAATATATTAACTACACTTATTTTATCACAAAAAAGCCGTCCCAAACGGGACGGCTTTCCGTATATTTTGTAACTACATATCAAAACAACTCTAAAATCTAAAGTTTTATGTATTACAAGTATATTATTTTATCATTTTCAGTTTTTACCACATACCGATTGCTTTCATCCATACGGAACCAAGTCCCATAAAGATAATCAAGTTGATTACGGATGCGAAGAAACCAAGTTTCCACCATGTATTTTGAGGAACATAACCAGTATTGAAGATTACTGGAGATGGACCTGCTGCATAGTGAGTTAAAGACATACACAAGTTAGATGTGAATGCAATCATCAACAATGTTAACATTGGTGGTGCACCTGCAGAAATAGCAATTGCAGAGAATGCTACGAACATTGCAGAAATATGTGCAGTTAAAGATGCGAATACATAGTGGGAATATGTATTAATAAGTACAGCTATAACGAAGGCAATAATCCAAGATCCTTCTGGAATATAACCGCCTACAAGTACTGTTGCCCATTTAATGAAGTCCAATTTGGACAAGAAACCGGCAAAGCCCATTAATGTACCCATCCAAACTAATGTATCCCAAGCGCCTTTTTCGCTTTTAACATCGTCCCATACAAGAACGCTAGTAGCAAGCAAAATAGAAATACCTAAGAATGCAACAGTTGTAGCATCAATTTTTGTGAATTGAGAGGTAGCCCATAACACTAAAGCTAAAACGAATACGCCTAGCATAACCCATTCTTGGAAAGACATTTTACCAAGGCCTTTTAACTCTTCTTTAATCATTTGTTGTGCTTCGCGAGCATCTGTAATTTCAGGTGGATATACTTTGTAAATAAAGTACGGCATAATGATCAATGCAATAATTCCTGGCACGATAGCAGCCATAGCCCAATCACCCCATGTGATACCAATACCAAAAGATTGAAGCGCCAATGCTGCAACCAATGTGTTACCAGCCATGGATGTTTGGAACATAGCAGATGTAATTGTATTAACTTGATAAATAGATTGCATCAAGAAGGAACCAATTTTACGAGGACCATCTTGAGGTTCAGAACCGAACGCTTTTGCCAAGCTTGTAGTAATTGGCATGATAACACCACCTACACGAGCTGTATTAGATGGAGTTGCTGGAGCCAAAATTAAATCAGATAATGCTAATGCATAAGCCAAACGTAAGGAGCTACTACCAAAAGCAGCAATCAAATTATAAGCAATACGTTTCCCCAAACCAGTTTTAATAAAGCCACGAGAGAATAAGAACGCACCTACGATTAACCAAATAGCAGAGTTAGCAAAACCAGAGATAGCTTCGCCGATTTTCAAAGTACCAGTCAAAGCCGCCACAGTAATTACAATGATAGATACGCCACCAATCGGTAATGGCTGAGTAATAAAGCCTACGATAGTAGCAACAAAGATGGCGAATAAATGCCAAGATTGAGGTGTTAAACCCTCAGGCGTTGGAATAAACCATAGGCCTATACCAAAGACCGCTGGAATAATCCAGTTTAACAGTTTTTTCATACACATACCTCCTACATAGGAAAAAACTAAAATATATAACCGCTGAAATACCAAGGCATCGCAAGGTGACTATAAACACACAGTAGCCCCCTATCCTACGGTGTCTTCAGTATATATCAGTAGTATGTGAAGTGAGATATATAATTATTTCTTCTTATAATAAATATAATATATTACATCATAAAAAGAAATGAAAAAAAGCTGTGCATCACGAGGTATGCACAGCTTTCATTAACATATAAATCCTATTCTGGTAAAGATACGTTTTCTAAGTTTGTTTTCTCGATAGCTTCAATATCACCTTTATCACAAAGATTTGCAATAGTTGGATCAATTGGCAAACGATTCAACAATAATAGACCGTATTTTTGAAGGATTTCTTCAATGTGGCTTTCACCAAAGATTTGATAATCCTTACCATTATCTGGGCAATGGAAGTAAGAGTAGTTTTCCACTACACCAATAATAGGCACTTGCATTAAATCAGCCATCTTAACTGCTTTTTCAACAATCATGGATACCAAGTCTTGAGGAGATGTAACAATGATGATACCATCCAATTTCAAAGATTGATATACAGTAATTGCTACGTCACCTGTTCCTGGCGGCATATCAACGAATAAATAATCGATGTCTTTCCAAATAACATCACTATAGAATTGTTTTACCACATTGCCTAAAATAGGACCACGCCATAAAACAGGATCTGTATCGTTTTCCAAAAGGAGGTTAACAGACATAACGTCAATGCCGCCTTTAGATTTTACAGGATACATACCAATTTCGTCAGCATATGCTTTTTCCTTGATACCAAACATTTTAGGAATAGAAGGACCTGTAATATCTGCATCGAGGATACCAACTTTGTAACCTTTACGCGCCATAGTAATAGCCATTAAGCTTGTAACGGAGGATTTACCTACGCCACCTTTACCGGATACTACGCCAATTACATGTTTAACAGAACTAAGCTCGTGTAAAGGAGCTGTAAGGTCTTGAGGTTGTTGAGGAGCGCCGCCACCGCAACCAGAAGATTTAGATGGGCATCCGCCACAATCACTGCTGCTACCGCAACCCATAGTAAACACCTACTTTCTTTGAGGAACTACCTCACATCTATATGTAAAACTTTTTCTCTATATGGTAGATACAATGTATCTACTGTTACATTGTATCATGTCATATCAAACTTTATCAATATATTACTCGCCACAGAACTCTTTAGTTAAGGCACCGAGAATTTCCATGCCCTTTGTGATTTCTTCTACTGTTGGTACTGTATAGCTTAAGCGGAATGCATCTCCTTCCCCTGCACCATCAGCAGCAAAAGCACCACACTTAATGATCCCTACATTGCGATTCATACACGTTTCGAAGAATTCGTCACAATCTACATCCTCAGGCATCGTCATCCATGCGAACATACCACCTGTAGGCTGAGTTAACTTAACCTTAGAACTTGCATACTTATTAAATGCATCAAGCAAAGCATCACATTTAGTCTTATATACTTTACGTACATTTTCTAAATGTGCATCATAATCGATTGTATCAAGAACTTTAGCTACCACCTTTTGTGTAACTAATGGCATTTGACCAGCTGTATTATTCTTTAAAGCTTGGATAGCTTCGATTACCTTCTCTGGGCCAAATAGGAAACCTACACGTAAACCTGCAGATAATGTCTTCGAATAAGAACCAGCATAGAGAACACGATTTTCGGTATCAAAGGATTTAAATGTTGGAATGTACTCACCAGCAAAGCGAATCTCACCGTATGGATCATCTTCATATATAAACAAATCATATTTAGAGGCAATAGCATAAATTTCTTTACGGCGTTCCAACGGCATTGTAATACCTGTTGGATTTTGGAAGTTAGGAATGAGATAAATATATTTACCTTTACCAGATTGAGCAGCTTTTTCTAATTCACTAGGAATCATGCCATACTCATCAGTCTGAATACCTAATGCTTTACCACCCATATTGCGTACAGAATTGATAGCACTAGTAAAAGTAAATTCATCCATGTATACTTCATCGCCAGGTTCCAATACAGTAATTGGTACAAGGCCTAATAGCTGACCAGCACCATTGGAGATTATAAGACCTTGTCCTTCTGGATTCATCTTATGTGTTTTTACAAGACGCTCTAATGTCAATTCTGCTAAACGTGCATCCCCTTGCATTGGTCCATATTGTAAAAGACTCATTGGATTAGAGTGAACCACTTCATCAAAAGCCTTTTCGATGATTTCCACAGGAATCGCTTCTGGTGCAGGATTGCCAATACCAAAGCTAATAAAACCTTCTACCCCTACACCACGTTCAAATACTTCACGAATAAAATTAGGACCTTTTAGGGTCACCCGTTCAGGAAGAGAAAAGCTCATACTATCGCCTCTTTCATATATACTAAATTGAATAACATTTAATTAATTAGAGATTGTTAAGCATTAGGATCGTGCTCTTGTTCAGCATTTTTCTTATTGATGTAGTTCTTATATACCTTCCAAAGAATGAAGTATACAATACCTGCAACAACTACGATGATTCCTAATCGCCCCATATTCTCTTGGAAATTTACAATATCTGTACCGATAGCTACTTCAAGAGCTGTAGATGGGAATTTCCCGATTAAATTCGCTAAGATATAGTCTCTCGGTTTGATTTTACTGATGGCGCCAAGTGCTGTGATAACACCAGACGGAAAATATGGTAAGGATCTGGCAAATAACATGACCACAAAACCATTTTTACCGGAAAAATCATCTACTTTCATCAATACTGTACTCTTAGCAATGAGCTTATCTGCTGTATCACGTAAAAAGTAACGCATAATATAAAAGCTAATGACTACGCCAATCGTTTCTGCAAGCCAGGAAATTATTATGCCTGGCCACATACCAAATACTAGGCCGTTTGCAGTAGATATAAAGATGGACGGTAAGAAACCAACAGCATTAACAAAAATATCAAGAAGCATACTAACGACCATGGCCATAGGACCAAAGCCTTGAATATACTCTGCTATCTCATCCATAGATCCACTCGTCGCTAAATGCCACATAGTAGGATAAAATGTAGGATCTACTATATTGATGGCAATTAATAGAATGACAAAACCAATGCCTGCTATTAACTGTACCCAACCTTCACCAGAAGGCTTTAATTTTTTTGTACTCATATATACCTCGTTTTATAAAAAACTAGTTCTATTATATCACGGATTCTATAGAACTGTTATATGTAAGAACTTAAACATTCTATTTATCTAATTACTACCAGTTAAAAATAATTACTTTTAACTGGTAGTATCTATAAAATATGTATAATAGCATTAGCATAAAAATTATCGAAAGATGTATAATACTATTATAACGAGAATATTCTTAATGAAAGAAGGTATATTATGGTATCAGCAGGTCAAACAGCTACGGCGACTGTAACAGTTACAGAATCTAATATTGCTAAAACAATGAAATCCGGTTCTTTAGAAGTCTTTGCCACACCAGCTATGTGTGCTTTAATGGAAGAAGCAGCTCAAGCAGCAGTACAGCCATATTTAGAAGATGGCGAAGGTACTGTAGGTATCGCTCTATCCATTACTCATGAGGCCCCTACTCCACTTGGTGCAACAGTAACTGCTAAAGCTACAGTTAGTGCTGTAGAGGGACGTAAAATAACCTTTGATATTGAAGCATCTGACGGCGTTGGTATCATTGGTCGAGGAACTCATGAACGATTTGTTATTAATAACGAAAAATTCATGGCTAAAGTTACAAGTCGTGCAAAATCTAACTAATAACTAGTTTTACTAATAGTCTATAACTAATTGTATAATAGCCTAAGTGCGAATTTAACATAACAAAATAATACAAAATGGCATCTATCCAACGATAGATGCCATTTCTATTTACGTGTTAAATTATATAATCTACTAGATTAATCTATTAAAAGATTAGCAAATTTTAACTACCCAGCCTTCAGGAGCTTCAATTTCACCATGTTGAATGCCAAGTAATGTGTCATATAATTTTTTAGTGATAGGCCCCATATCATCCATACCAGCTGGTACATTAATAGTACCTTCTGGAGTATCGATTTGACCTACTGGAGAAATAACAGCTGCTGTACCACAAAGACCAATTTCAGCAAAGTCTTTTAATTCATCTTTATGAACAGGGCGATTTTCTACAGTCATACCAAGGTAGTGTTCTGCTACATACATCAAAGAACGACGTGTAATGGATGGCAAAATACTATCGGATTTAGGTGTAACTAATTTACCATCTTTGGTGATGAAGATAAAGTTCGCACCACCAGTTTCTTCTACATATGTACGAGTAGCCGCATCAAGGTACATGTTTTCTGCATAACCTTTTTCATGTGCATCAGTAATAGCATACAAACTCATAGCATAATTCAAACCAGCTTTAATATGGCCAGTACCATGAGGAGCTGCACGATCAAAATCAGTGATACGAATTTTGATTGGTTTAGCGCCACCTTTGAAGTAAGGGCCTACTGGTGTAGTAAATACACGGAATTGATATTCATCCGCAGGTTTTACACCGATAACGGAGTTTGTACCCATCATGTATGGACGAATATAAAGACTTGCACCATGACCATAAGGAGGAACAAAGTCTTTGTTGGCTTTTACAACTTCTTTTACAGCTTCAAGGAAACGACCTTCAGGTAATGTAGGCATTACAAGGCGTTCACAAGATTGATTCAAACGAACTGCATTCAAATCTGGACGGAAGCATACGATGTGACCATCTTTAGTGTAGTATGCTTTCAAACCTTCAAAGACAGTTTGAGCGTATTGGAATACACCAGCACATTCATTAAGAACAACGTTAGCATCAGTAATTAATCCGCCTTCGTCCCATTTACCATCTTTATATGTAGTTAAATAACGGTAGTCGGTTTCTACATAACCAAAACCGAGATTATCCCAATCGATATTCTTGCTCATAACAATAACCTCCATGCTTATTAATATACTTATAATCTTAACACTATGAGCAAGTTATTTCAACATATTCTATAGAGAACAGAAATTAGACATGTAATAAGTTAAGTATACTTAAGTACAAAATATAGAATACCACTTATTTTGATGCCTTATAAATCATATGGATCATCATATCTATAACGATTAGTATCATAAATAATCTCTATGTCTTTATCTATAATAAATTTAGTTCGTTTCAAATCATAAGGATAAAATTATTCTTTACATACCGATTTATATTATAATTAACTTACCATATATGTATCTCATCTCTTAAGGAGGTATCTCTCATGAAAGAATCTACTAACCGTACCCTAATTACTAATCCAAAAAACATAATCTGTATCGGTTTAAACTATGCAGACCATATAGAGGAAACTAGTCTTGCTACACATGATTTTCCAGAAATCTTTATGAAAACATCTAATGCATTGGCGTCTCATCAAGATATAGTTCCCATTCAAGATGAAAACCTTCATTATGATTACGAAGGAGAACTGGTTATCGTCATTGGTAAGGCTGGTAAAAATATATCTCGCGACCAAGCTAAAGAACATATCTTAGGATATACCATAGGTAATGATGTATCAGCTCGAGCCTTACAATTTAGAGGCTCTCAATGGATTCTCGGCAAATCACTAGATAACTTTGCCCCTATCGGTCCTACTATTGTCTCTCCAGATGATTTTGATTTTGACAATGCCACTATTACTACAACAGTAAATGGTGAAGTGCGTCAACAAGCTAAATTAGAACAAATGTTATTTAAACCAGATGCAATCATAGAGTTTGTATCTCAGTATATTACACTACAAGAGGGTGATATTATCTTTACCGGTACACCTAGTGGTGTTGTACTTGGTAAAAATGAAAGCAAATATGGTTGGTTAAAATCAGGAGATACCGTATCTATATCGATTAGTGGCATTGGTACCTTAGTAAATCAATTTAAATAGTCCCACCTATATATACCAAAAGAGATTACCTATGATGTGTCTATCCATCATGAGTAATCTCTTTCTTCTTTTTCTATAAGTCTATTTAAATATGATTTTACAATCTAATATGTACTATTTATGTTTCGCTTCAAGATCAAGCATGTATTTCTTGCGTTCAATACCGCCAGCATAGCCAGTTAATTTTCCATTACTACCAATCACACGATGACATGGAATGATAATAGAAATAGGATTATGACCTACCGCACCTCCTACTGCTTGGGCAGACATCCTATCTTTTCCTTGCTGTTTTGCAATCTCTTTACCTATATCTCCATATGTTGTAGTTTTACCGTAAGGTATGGTTTGTAATATGGACCATACAGACTTACGGAACTCTGTCCCCTCTAACTGAATCGGTGGTGTAATAAAAGGCTTTTTACCATTAAAGTATTGGTCTAGCCACATAATAGTTACTTCAAATGGACCTGTTAGTTGCTCTATATACTCCGCATCATCATAACTTGGTGCATAATCTTCATCGATAAAAAACAAATCTGTTAAGTATGATAATGTACCAAGCATAATCATAGTTCCTAATGGGCTTTCATAGGTGTATTTATAATTCATAGTACATTATCTCCTTCTTAAACTAACAAATCATTCATAACCTTTTTTATGTCATTATTAAATGATACAGTATTTTTATGAATTTCAAAAGGAGTATATTATTTATCCCAATAATTTGTTGTAGATGTCATAATCTATATCCTTTAATACATTAAATACCACTTGTATTTTACTATTTGTTTCTTTTAAATATGTTCGTACCGTATCTATGGCAATCTGTGCTGCTTCTTCATTAGGGAATCTAAATTCACCAGTAGAAATACAACAGAATGCAATAGATCGTAAGTTATAAGCATTGGCTAACTTTAAACAGGATTGATAGCAAGAAGCTAATTCAATTCTTTCCTTATCTGTTACACTTTCATAAATAATAGGACCTACCGTATGAAGTACATGCTTTGCGGGCAAATTATACCCATAGGTCATACGAGCCACACCCGTTTTTTCAGGCATTTCCATATACTCAGTCATTCTAGCACATTCCATGCGAAGCTCTATACCAGCAAAGGTATGGATTTCATTATCGATACACTTATGATTTGGAGCAAAACATCCGAGTAATTTATTATTGGCTGCATTTACAATAGCATCTACAGATAATCGAGTAATATCTCCTTGCCACAAATAAATCTGAGGCTCTCGCTCTTCCATATCACTAATCGTTACGATTCCCTTTTCATGGGCCAATATATTTAAATATTCAGACTCTATCTTCATCCATTCAAGAGACATGCCACCAGCAGGACGAATATTACATAAAGATCTAAAGAGAGTAAATTGCTCTTCTTCATTCATAGGGATCTCTATATGTTCGTTATGTCTCTCATTGTATTCTGCTACTAAGCCTTCAACCAAATAGCGTAACCGTTCTTGCTGTGTCATATGTAACTCCTTTTTGTATAGACTATACGTTCACCTAATATATAACAAAAAACTGCTAGCACATATGTATATGCTAGCAGTAACTTTACTGTGATTATATTATACTATATTATATTCAGTTTTAAGGTCTTACAAATGCTTGACCCCCATGGTTGACGAGGACATCCCCATCTAAAACCTTTGTGGTAACATTTTGTAGACTACCTTGAATTTGGCTCATCATGAATCGATAACCAGGACTATTTAAATGTTTTGTTAAGGCCTCTTGATCACTATAAATTTGGATAACATACCAATGATTTTTTACATTTCTTTCACGAAGCACATAACCAGCCTTATAACCCGCATCATCGCGTACGGCCCGTTCAATATCGAGTTGGTATTGACGTTGTACTGTGTCGATATCATTGCTATTAACAGTAAACTCTGTCAGAGTCACTATTGCTTTACCATCATTGACAATAGATAAAGCATCTTTTTTCTCAAACAATAGTACAGACTGTACGTCGTACATTTTACGATTTGTTAATTTAGAACCTACTTCATTAACAAAGGCCTGATAATGATCAGATTTGCGATGTGTTTCAATAGCAGCTAAATCTTTATAAACCTCTACTACATAAGACTCAGATGGATTTCCTTTTACATGCGCTACATTCATAGATAATGTATTAGGTTCTTTCTCCATAGATGCTGTTAGATTGGCAACACCTGCACTGTTATATGTGCCCTGTAACTCTGCTGGTACTTCGAATCGATACATATTGACACTAGGTGCTGTATCTACAGATTGATCTCGTTCCATAACAAGAGCCGCAAAGGATGTACTAACACCTAATACAGCAATCGTAGAGGTTACTAAAATACGTTTAAATAATTTTTTAGTCATAAATACTCCTTTACATATATCTTGATAGCTTTTCAGCAAACAAGCCAATACGCTTATAAGTTAACAGATTACATACTTTTGCTGTAAAGTGTCCAAATCTACGATAAAAGAAATTAAATGTTAAATATGCTGGTATTGTGCCCATAGTTTTAGGCATGCGACGAAATATATTTTTTATGGAATATAGCTCTTTATAGATCCAAAGATACCCTTTTTCTAATTCTTCTTTAGACATACCTAACGGTGATACAACTACATGAGACGTATTATATTTTGATAAATCATAATCAAAAATTCTATTTTGCTCTTCCATTCTCTTGTAGAATTCAGTACCTGGATATGGTGTGACAATATGTGATGTAATCGTATCAATTTTCTGGCTAATAATCCAATTTAACGTATTTTTAAAAGTCTCTGGTGTATCTCCATCTAATCCAAATACAAAGCTAGCATTAACCATAATACCACGCTTATGTAATTCGTTAATAAGTCGTTCAAACTCTTCACGATTATTTTGCATTTTATGAACACTAGATAAAGATTGAGAACTAATACTTTCAAAACCAATAAATAAACTCTGGCAACCAGTTTCTTTCATTAAATCCATTAATTCAGGGTGTTGCCCTATTTTCATAGTAACTGCTGCATTCCAGTTTAACTTCAAAGGTTTAATACGTTCTAAAAACTGTTTAGTCCAAGAAATATTGCCAATAAAGTTATCATCTATAAACATAATATGTTTTGTACCTAATTTTTTGATATCTTCCAACACATCTTCTATATTGCGATTAATATATTGGTGTGTTCCAGAACTATTATAGCAAAAATCACATCTATGAGGGCAACTTCGACTAGTAGAAACAACATTGTACCATAAGTAATCGGTCTTATCTATTAAGTCATATGCAGGTGATGCAATATCGTCTCCAGACTCTAAAGGAGCAGATACGTATTGAGATTGTAATCGACCATGTTTAGCATCTTCTATAATTTGAGGCCATGTATTTTCTGCAAAACCTATACAAAGACTATCAAATGCCTCCTTAGGTATGGTATTGGATGCTGTCGTAATATGTATACCACCAGCAATCACCTTAACACCTTTTTCTTTATATATAGATGCAATTTCAATAGCTCTAGGTAAAATATCTACTGTAACTGCTATCCCTACCAAGTCAGGCACATCATCAAAATCAATAGCTCTAATATTTTCATTTTCAATTGTGACCTCACACTCATAACGAATAATATTAGCCACCGTTAACAAACCTAAATGTGGTGACATACGTATTTTTAAATCTGTATCCATAGGACGCTTCAACATACGCGGCTGAATTAATTTAACTTTCATGTACAACCTCTTATATAACAAATACTCTTATATTATTATAAAAGATTATTATTCTTTTTGCATATAAAAACATCCTATCTGTAGAAACAATATTAATTAATATTATTTCCCACAAATAGGATGTTGAGCTTATATTGTTATATATTCAATAGTTGTACCATGTTCTTCAATTAAGTTAACTAAGTCTTTTCCCTGTAGCCATACGGTAGCATCATTTTGATTAGGATGTATACCGATTAGATTATCTTTATAATCCGCATCAATATAGTAATGAACTTTCCGTGCTTCATCGTGAAGTAAACAGAATGGAGATACGTGACCTGGTTTAATCTTCAAAATATCCCATAGCTCTTCTTCAGAGCCAAAAGAAATCTTTTTTAGCTTATGGTCCTTACGAAACTGTTTTAAATCCACACGCTTAGAACCACGAACAGTAATCAAATAATAGTGTTCCCGCTTGTGGTCTCGAATGAATAAATTTTTCGCATCCCACTCAGGATATGGTAACTCTACATTGGGCTTGTCGTCCATACTAAATAGCGGTGCGTGATCCGTAACTTCAAAATCGATATGATGGTCACGTAAACAATCATATACGCCTTGTTTATCTAACATGTAATACCTCTAATATATAGTTTACGCTTGGTGAAAGTAATATTTATAGTTATATTACTATTATATGACCTAATTAACCCACCAAGTCTATTCTCGAACTTTATAGGTACCATCAAATACAAATAATTCAGGATGTTCATGTACGAATGTGTCTTCATAGATTCCATCATATTCATATACTACATCATCTTTTTTATCGAGGAAATCGAACAACTCCTCTTCATTCTCCCAGTCTTGTAAAATAGTCCATCGCTCAGCTCGATCAAATGAAATAGAACCGCCAAAGTAATCGATTACGGATTGTAAATTATCTGCTAATGTATCCATCTTAAAGAGGCGTAATCCAGCAAGAGCATCCTCCCATACAATGCCTGTAGAGTTATAGAAGAACTGATGATGTCCACCATTATTAACCTCTGCGAAGTACCAGGATATAGCATTGAGATAGCGTTGCTCTACAGTAAAAGGTTTTGCAGATTCTAAATAATCATCATATGAGCCATATATATTGATAGTCCAGTACATTGGCTCATTAATGGTCCACATATCGTCTGTAGCTTGTATCTCTTCAACAGTGATAGTACGATGACGAGGTACACCTTCTCTTTTCTTCTTTTTAGCTGCTACATACTCATTATAGGCAGTACATAAATCAGGATAATCAGCTTCACATTTTTCAAAGTCCATTTGCATATAGCACATATCCATGACTTCAAAACAATACGATTTTATATCATCTAGTTCCGATTCCGTAGCTAACCGTACACCCTGATCCACTAACCTTAGCATCTGTTGCATAGTATCAGATATGTACGCTTCATTATTATCTAAAACAATAGATCCATACGCATAGGCACAGCGATAATACCACACCGCATCACGATGCTCTTCATCAATAGCCTCTAATACCTTAATTGCCTCTTTTTCATTGCCATTATTGTTATAAGCTCTACCAAGCTCACCTAACAGAGGTATAGATAAATTTTCTATGCCCACACTAGTTAACACATCAATAATAGTTTTTACGTTTCCACTATCATTAAGATCTTTAATAGTTTGTAACTGTTCAGCATCAGACAAAGATAAAAACTGTTCAACACTTAAAGACATACAATACACGTCCCCTCATAGCACAAATATGTATATGAAATCATCTTAAGATAATTATAACAAACAACACAACACTATGGGTTACAGATTTTAAAATAATAGTTTACGACAAAACAGCTATTTAACTAGCTACCAAGCCATACCACAAATACAGGAGTACCTTCATCATCATCGTCGACATCTTCGGCATCGTCTGCTTCAAACTCGTGATCATCATAGGCTAGATTTTCAAAGAATACATGATCACCGAGCTCTTTATTGGCCATTAAATTATGTAGCTTGAAAAGAAGCTCTTCAGTAGTAAAATACTGGCCATTATCTGCTTTAAGTCGAGCATAAATTTCTACTTGCCACATACCGTCTTCTTTATCGTATTCTTCTAATTCATCGTCTTCGTATAAGTATTCATTAGGGTGAAGCTGACTTTTACTTTCAATCCAAGCTTCGTAGCTCACCAAAATTTCAGGCTCTACTAATGGCGGTAAATTATCACGATTAACATTATGCTCTTCTAAGCATTTATAAAACTCCTTAAGAAACTCTTCTCTAGTATAAGTAGTTTTATTGAAAACCCAAGGAATTCCCTTAAATTCATGATAGTAACCTTCATATATTTTATTACCATCTTTATCAGTACCGAGATATTCAATCTGCTCAGTATTCTCATCCTTGTTAAAAAGTTTTTTTATGGCATCAAAAATCATAGGATAATCCTCCTTGTAATCCTTTGAGCTAATAGAGATTAATAAATACTCTACTACTTCACAACACTAATCTATTTATCTAAAGTAGCTCTTTTTCCATTTTGATGGCAATATATCAGCCATCAATAGCAAAGTAATTTAAATCTTCAAACTCATCGTCCCAAAATTCAAAGCAAAATATATGCGTATAATCAAAGGTTTGTTCACAATAGGTTACAGTACCTAGCTCTGGATCAATTTGAGGGATACCGATCCGTTCTTTCACATCATCTATAGTAATAGATTCATCATACAGTTCTCGAATGTCTTCAAGCATAAAAGCAGCAATCTTATCAATATTTTTATGGTAATTTTCGGCAAGAACTTTTACAGTATCTAAATAATCACCTGATGGTTTCTCATCCCAACAGAATTCTAAGCCTTCATAAAGAAGTCTATAATCACAATATCTCTCATTATATACGAGTTCATTTTCACTCATAGG
Organism: Veillonella dispar; assembly: GCF_900637515.1. Lineage (NCBI taxonomy): Bacteria > Bacillati > Bacillota > Negativicutes > Veillonellales > Veillonellaceae > Veillonella > Veillonella dispar. The sequence continues at coordinate 1,271,393 of NZ_LR134375.1, forward strand.
CATTCTCTCTCCTTATTAATGCTTCGATTTCAAAATTACTAAAATTCTTTCTCAATATTTTACACGAAGCCCATATAAAATAACGTAGCCCAAAGCACAGAAGTATATACTTTCTAAGTATATAGTAAAAGCCCCTCGCATAAGCGAAGGGCTAATCTATTATATATCTATTAGTTAGCTACCACAGCATGTATAGAATACAGGTATACCATCTTCGTTATCTATAAGCCCGTAACCTTCACATTCATGGCCTTCGTATTCAATACCTTCAAAGAATACGTGATCACCTAGTTCTTTATTAGCCATTAGATTATGCAATTTAAAGAGCAACTCTTCTCTTGTAAAATATGTACCATTATCAGCTACAAGATGAGCCATGATTTCTACTTGCCACATACCATCTTCTTTATCCTCTTCAAATAGTTCTTCATCGGTTACACGTTCATTATCAAAAAGTTGGTCTGTACTTTCAATCCAAGCTTCATAGGTTACTAGAATTTCCGGTTCTTCTAATCTATCGTCGTCTGCTTCATCATCTACATATTTCTCTACTTCTTTATGGTATTCTTTAGAAAACTCTTCTCTGCTATATGTTTGCTTATTAAATACCCAATGTACTACATCATATGTAGGATACTTATCTTCTTCGCATTCATTAATATCTCCAGTAACTTTACCTTCTGTAGTAACTTTATCTTCTATAGTATCTTTGCTATTTTTCTTATCAAAGACATTCTTAATAGTTTCATATACCAAAGGATAATCCACCTTGTACTCTTTTGGCTTAATTTTAAATAGGTGATATTTTACCACTTCACAGCACCAAACAAGCTGTTTATCTAAATGGGCTTCTTTCGTCATTTTTATGCCTGTTTCTATTAATTGTAATGCCTTCTGTACATGTTCAGATTCATAGCTTTTACCATACCCTAGCATCCCATGAGCATAGCCACAACGATAATACCAAGACCAATCGCGATGTGCCTCATCGATACGTTCAAATAAATCAATAGCCTCTGCTGCGCGGCCACTATTGTTATACATACGTCCTAAGGAGCTTAACAATATAGGCGACAAATTATCAATGCCTATGTTAGTTAATAACTCCATCGCACGCTTGAAATCGATGCCCTCTTGTTCATTAAGGAGCTTAACCTTTTCTGTATCACTTAATTCTTGAAACTCTTCATCCGTAATTTCTTCTATATTGAAATATAAGTTCTTAATAAAGTCACCAAAATTATCTGCTAACGGCGTAATTGAATAATCACATTCTTGGTCTACACGGACTACCTTAGGTTCACCGGTTGGACCGCACTCACGATAATCGAGGAAAACCATGTCGTGACCGCCGGAAATTGTATCGGCTACAACGATACCAATAGGGGGATATTTTACTTTGGAAATCCAAAATTCATTACCCATCTCACCTAAAAGAGAGTATTTTTTATCTCTATCGATGCCATATATTCCTGTTATATATACACAATCGTCATCATCGTTAATAAAACAATTCTTATTTACTACACCACCATTATGGTTTTTAAGTAGCTCTATATATGCTGTAGGCAATGTATAGCCTAGTTTAGCTTCAGCATTCTTAATATCCTCATCGGTAACCTCTCTACCTATATAGGACTCAAATGCATAATCGGTGTCTTTCCAAAATCCAGTCCAATTGAAATCTTTTAGATGACTCATAATACTCTCTCCTAAACAAATAGATATAATCTAACCACATTTTATTTGATCAATGGAATATTTTTTTATTAAAGCTTTCACCTCACGCCGTATCAAAATGGTATCTATAATATAGGAAAAAATGATATAAGGACATACATTTATAATCCCGATAGGGGCCAATATAAGGGCTGCCCACAATAAATTCAGTGAATACGCATACCACTTAAAATCAATGGTATTTAAAAATGGTATAACATAGTCAATAACTCTTACTTCCCATTGCATTAATGGGTTCAATTCCTCACTTGTGCCTAATAGCCAAGTGAAAGTAAGGGCAAATATCAAACCATATACTATGCCAACAGGAATCAATATCTTCGCTCTCTTTTTTAACAGATTACGGCAAATCTCATCTTCTTCCTCTGGTGTTACATCGTATACCATATTACATTCTATCTGAATCCGTCTAAATCGATAGCGAATATACTTATACAAAAGGTTATTCGGTGAATATAACATAATGGGCTCCGTATACTATTTGTAGTAACTTAATTTTAGAAAATATATCATCCATCTATGGCAAAGTAATGTAAATCTTTGAATTCATTATCCAAAATATATTGCAGGATCAGTCATCGTTTGTCCCCTTTACATAGCTTTCCATCTTCGGTCTTAAATCTAACACGATTTCCCAACTATCTAATGTAGGAACCTTACGATGTGCAATAAAATCTTCTATTATCTGTAATACCTCTTGATGGCCCAGCTCATTCTTACCATATATGATAGCGCCGCGGTCGCCATCATTAGTTACACTAAGCTCTATATGTAATAAATCGGTATCTTGATCACTACAAACCTGTACAAAGTTATATAGTTTATTATCTATGGAGATTGCCTTTGATGGAGAAATAACTACAAAGTCTTGCTCTTGGTCTTCAATAGCATACAGATTTTGTTCAACTTCATTCAGTGTAATACCTTCATATTTATAGGTGCCTACATCAATGGACCAATCCGTATATGTTTTCTCAAATGTATCTGTCATATGTATTGCCTCTCCTTTACGATATACATTAAAATAAGGTTTCTAATTGACCTGCCATATCGGACATAAACTCATCAAATTTACAAAGCTCTCGTAGTTCTTGATGTTCTACATCATAACAAGAAATCTTTTTAGTTTTAGGGTCCCATACAATTTGCCACTCGTTATACTCGCCCAGTTCTTTAGATAAACGCAATAGATTACGACGACCTAATTTAAATGGAATCGTATCAATAAGTGGGAAGAACTCTATAGATATAAAATCGGAGTCTGGCAATTCAAAGTAAAGTTGTTCGCCCGCTAAAAAATTCACTAATGCTTTTGGTAATTTAAATGGCTTTAACTGATCCATTTTATTTTGTATATCATGAAACTCAGCAGGCTCTAAGGATTTAAAATACTCTGCCATTTCCATATCGCCTTTTTCAATAGCAATGCTATAGGCGCGCATACCATCCTTTTCCGTGATGGTCACGTCAGCGCCATGTTCTACCAAGTATTTACACATCTTTAAATCTACATACCGTGCTGCTACGCACAATGGCGTTGGCTTAAAGGGATATACAGAATCAGGCTTATTGTAGTTAATATCTACACCATTATGAATAAAGAAATCTAGAACCTCATAATTTCTATCTGTAATGGCATTTCTGAAAGCTTTACCGCCATACTTCTGTACCGTATGGCCTAAGTCATGAATAATCTGTAAATGATTATATTTCTTGCCATATAAGGCAGCTCGAAAGGCATCTACTTTTACACGGTTCAAGGCGTGAAAATTAGCACCATGAGTCACAACATAGTCGATAATCTCTTTATTACCATACCGTACAGCTAATAAGAAACTTGGATTTTCTTCATCATTAAGATTAGCGCCATTCTCCACTAACCATTGAATACTTGGCAAGCAACACATAACAAGAGCTAATTCTAAAGGTGTATGCTCACTATACTCACCAATTTCTATAGGTATATTAATATCCCAACCATTGGCTAATGCATTTTCTAAAGCGCTAATATTTCCTGTTACAATATCTGTTACGATATGAGGCACAGATTCAAATGTACCTAAATCTTTTAACTGTATCATGTCACTCTCCCATGAACTATATATTTAAAATGATTATCACTAATTACATTATATTACATTTATAAGTATGAGTGTATAGTAAAAGCCCTCCGCATAGCGAAGGGCTAATCTATTATTTCTCTTGTACTTGTTTACCACTCATATGTTCAATGGTAATTTCAAACATTTGTGTTGCTCGCCCATTACGAGCAATTTGTTCATCAGCTAACGCTTCATCAGGATAATATTTCATAGCAAATTCTTTTAATCGATCTATAGATTCTGAACCGGCCTCTAACAAACGACATCTTCCAAATACGACTACACTTTGCACATACGGCGCCCATGGTTCAGATTTATCAATACGCTCATCACCATATACGGTAAAACATACCTTATCTGAAGTTTTCAATGCCTCTACCTTATGACCAGCTTTAGCTCCATGAAAATAAATTTTCTTCTTATCACAATCATAAAAATAATTAATAGGAATAGCATAAGGGTAACCATTATCGCCGTTCATGGCTAAAATACCTCGACGATTAGATTGTAATAAAGCTTCTGCAGCACTATGGTCTATTTCATTTATCTTTTTACGAATAGATTTAAACATAATCTATCTCCTAATTTTATTTACTTATCCTATTTACAAGATACATAAAAGTACCACTATTAGTATCATCAACTTTAGAATATTCTTTCCAATTTATAGGATATATCCCAGTTAATACTATAGGTGCTTCCATTCCACGCATTGTTCCTTTTCCCGTATTAGAGGACCAATTCATACATCCAGTTTTTATAGAACCCTCCTCAATAGAGAATTCAGCGTATGTACAACTTACTTTTGTCGGAGGCTTTAGATAAGATATCTCACTAGTTATCTTAATCGTATAACCTTCAATAAAGTTATTACTCTTATCCCTAAATTCCTCTATACGCATTATATCTTTTAAGTAGTTATAGCAGCCTTGATCCTTAGCACCTTGCTCCTTCAACACATACACTTCCCCATTTATAGTTTTAATGCATTTTTTTGTCGTATATTTAAGCTCAATAGGAATCCATTTACCATCTAATATAACAAGAATATCAAGATGTAAATTAGAATTAAATTCAGGTACAAACTCTAGTCTAATATCACAATTTGGATATTGCTCTTTAATCATCCAGGCTAAGCTAAACTGAAAGTCTGCTTCCGAATGAAATATTGGTCGCCAAATACTCAATTGGTGCATTACCTCATAAATATCTAAAATTAATCCCATAACAAATACCTCATCGAATACAATACATATATCTATTTTAATTATATTACATTTATAAGTATGAGTGTACAGTAAAAGCCCTTTGCATAAGCGAAGGGCTTTTAGTCTAGACAACAAAATATCATTATTGATTATTTTAATATTCACGATATTCATGCAATAAGTAAGATAATTTATTATTCAACTCTATAAAATTTATCAAATAATGCTCATCTATATAAAATTGTTGATTGGTAATTCTATCTTTTGTAGCTAAAATTTGCTCATTTTTAGATGAAGTGATTCTAAAACTATGAATGATACGATTGCGCCTATAAACAATATCTGAAAATAACTCAGCTATTTCTCCACCAGCATTTTTCGTAATTGTTTGAGCAATAGGCGATTTAAGTTGGCCTAATTCTTTATCAATCAAGTCATACCAAGAATAATCACTATCTGTATTAATAATGTTCTCTATAATAAAACCATTATTAGAGATAAATACTGAAATAGCCATCCCCAACAAGTAAACATATTCGTCCTTAGGTAAAGATATCCTAGCAAGTGATCGAAGCTCCATTGTCTTACTCCTTTAAAAGATACGGCTTATATTATTTATCCACCAAAAAAATAATCTCATAATAGTTTATAAAATATCAATTTAAAATAGATATTTGTCTATCACTATATATTTTTGTTTCAAAGTAACCATAGCCTAAATTTGAAGGTTTCCAGTCTCCAGCAACTATAATAATTTTATCTTTATTTTCAAATACCATATTTCTTATCTTGTTATAAAGGTTTATATCAGAAATAGATAATATAAAATGATAATTAGGATTTGCTACAGGAGCTACTAAATAAATCTCATTTTTATCACTATCGTAAAAGCGACCTTTTACACAAGACTCAATTATTTTAAAGCCGAAAACACCTTTAGGATACCAGTATGCAGTTCTATCATCTAAAATCATTCTTCCAATTTTCTCATTTCCATATGAGTAATTAGGATGGAATCGTTTACATATAGAATATATCTGCTTTATTGTACTGAGTGTGAGATTATAATGTTCACCATATGAAGATTTTTTAGAATTCCCACTTGAATTTTTCGGATTCTTCTTAACTAAAAGATTTTGCATTGCATTTTCAAAAGAAAAATTTAACTCATTAAATTTATTGTCATCAAAAGCGACTGAACTATTTGCATAAGGACAATTAGCAATATGTTTATACGCAGATTTAGTTGCTCTAAAATATGCTTTCCGAGAGCCATCACCAGCACATACAAATAATTTACTATTACATAGCGGATATGGACAATAAAAAGACTTATCCCTATTTTCTTCAAGAGCCTCACTTGCTAGTATTATATCTCGTCTTTCTTTATCTCTATATGCATGGTTAGCCAAAGAATCATCTCCATTTATAAAGTAACCAACTTACCAACTCCATTATAATCTCCCTTATAAAGTATACGCTCGGTTTACTTTATCACACGTAAAATGCTATAGCCCAATCTATGTGATGTCAACCAATCGTTGTTGATATACTACCTTCTTACCTCTGAACTAATTATCCCCATTACATACTGTACTAATATTTATAACCTTATTATATAAAAAATCAGACATTCTGAAAATTATTTACTAAATAAACCTTTGGAAATAGTCTTAATGTAAAAAAGGTGTAAAAGAATGCGGTTTTACTGCATTCTTTTACACCCTTTTATTATATTAGAAGTAAGCCATAAAAGTTTTGGATTTATAAAAATGTAAAATAACATTCTTAATAAAACATTATTTCTTATCAATAAAAACTGCATCACCTCTATAAAGTGAATATGAGTCATCCAAAATATATTTATTAGACGTATTTAATGCTGGAAACTGAATTACCGCATCTCCAACTTTAACTGCATCAGACTTAATATGAACTTCAAAAGAGCTATTAGTATCGATATTAGATAAATCAAATAATGATTGATAACCTACTGTTACCCACATACCAGGACCTTCAAATTGATCATCGCCACGTACGGTCTCTGTTGGATAATATGTATTTCCATTTTGTACTATAGATATAACGACATTATTAGTATCATTATAAATCTTACTTTCCGGCATATAAAGGAAAGATCTAACCCGTAATATATTATTAGCATTTCTTGTTGAATAATTACTTGCTACACCTCTAGCATCCTCCAATGCCGTATTGGCATAAATTGCAAATGGAGTTTGAACATATACGATACCTTGCAATTCATTTCTTGGGAAAATTCCACCATAACGCCTTTTAATAAACTTCTTCTTAGCAGTAGATATCATTTTAATATTTTTTCTTTTCTACTAAAGACTGTCCATAAGATGTTGCTGCTGCAATATCTGCATTTGTTATTTGGTGTTTCTCAATAACTTGAGGATTATAAGTACTAATATCTTCTGCAGATACTGCCATAACAGACATAGCTAAAATTGAAAATAAAATAATTTGTTTCTTAAAATTCATAGTCTCACCTACAAAACATATACTTATAAAAATCAGCAAAAAAAATTTTTAGACATCTATAATCTGATCAGTGGTTCGGCGTTTCCAATCACACTTCGTCTTCGTCTCGTGTTCTTGGACGCCTATCACATGGGCAGTGCTAATGCTTACTGCGTCACTTCGTTCCTAGTAAGCAAAGCCACCGCTTCGACATGCGCAGTCATTGGAAACATGTCTACAGGTTGGACTTCTTGTAGTTCATAGCCGTAGTGTGTAAGGATTTCAATGTCTCGAGCCATGGTGGCTGGGTTACAGGATACGTAAACAATGCGTTTTGGTTCCATGCCAGCTGCAGAGGTTAGTACTTCTTCTTTACAGCCTGCTCGAATTGGATCGAATACGATTACGTCTGGTCGTACGCCAGCCTTGTAAAGTTTTGGCATTTCTACAGCCGCATCAGCGACGATGAATTCTGTATTATCATAGCCATTGCGTTGGGCATTTTCACGAGCATTAATAATGGCTGGTTCTACGATTTCAATACCGATAACATGTTTTGCCTTATGTGCTAAAAATAGTGAAATGGTCCCCGTACCACAATACGCATCGATAACGGTTTCATCCCCTTTAAGGTCTGCATAGGCTAATGCTTGATCGTACAGTACTGTAGTTTGTTCCGGATTGACTTGGAAGAATGAATGTGGAGATAAGGTAAACCTTAAATCCTTAATGTGATCTGTAATCGTCCCATCACCATAGAGGATATTATTTTTAGGTCCTAAAATAACATTAGTTCGCTTACCATTTACGTTATGAACAATAGTTTCTACTTGAGGAATTCGTTCTATTAATTTTTCTACCCACTTCTCTTTATGCGGCAATTGTTCTGTTGCCGTTACAAGTATAATCATCCATCCAGATTGCCCAATGCGTCCAATAATATGGCGCAGTACACCCTTTCCTGTATGTTCATCATACGGTTCAATATCAAACGCTTTAGCGATTTGGTAACAAGCTTGAGCGATGATATTATTCCCTTCATCTTGAATAGGACAGTTTGTGCCTTGCACGATATCGTGAGATCCCATCGCATAGAATCCCATTTGAATATCGCCTTTAGTACCGCCTACAGGCATTTGCATTTTATTGCGATATGCCCAAGGTTCTTTAGGTCCTAATGTAGGCTTAACAAGGTCTGGATTTTGATGACCAATACGTTCGATAACGTCCTTTACCTTTTGTGTTTTTAGTGAAAGCTGACCTTCATAGGTAATGTGTTGCAGTTGGCAGCCTCCACATAAGCCATAAAGATCACAACTTGCATCGATACGATTGGAAGCCATCGTAACAATTTCTAAGAGACGCCCTGTAGCATAGGTTTTTTTAACCATATCAATAGCTACTTTCACAGTTTCTCCAGGTAAGGCAAAAGGCACAAAGACAGTAAAGTCATCTACACGACCTACCCCTTCACCGCTGCTACCAATGCCATGAATTGTTACCATTACTTCATCACCAAACTTAACAGGCGCATTTAAAATAGCCTGTTGTTTTTTAGATAATTGGCCGTTTATAGCTTGCTGTGAATTAGAGCGATTACTCCTTCTATGTTGTTTAGATTGTTTTTTACGAGATGTACGATTAGTACCGTTCATTACGCGTCTCTTTTCTTCCAAATTTTAATCATACCAGTCACAATGAGTACGAAGAATACAGTACCAAATTTCACAAGTAATTCTTCGCCTTGAATATACGGCATGAGAAGTGGATCTTCCACGATCATTTCGCCTGCAACCCAGCCAAGGAGTGCACCACCAGCCCAAAGAATAGCAGGGAATTTATTAATAATTCGAGCAAATAATGTAGAGCAAAATACGATAATTGGAACAGTAATTAACATACCTGCAATAACAAGCTCTAAATGACCTCTAGCGGCCCCTACTACACCGATGACATTATCAATACTCATCATAGCATCAGCTACAATAATCGTCCAAATGGCACCCATTAATGAATTCTTAGCTTCGATATGTGCATCTTCATCGCCACCTTTTAATAATTGAATGGCAATCCATACAAGTACAAGGCCACCACCTAAGTGGATAAGAGGAATTAAAGTAAGAGCCTCTACTAAAAGAGTGGCAAATACAAGGCGCATTACAATGGCACCTACTGTACCCCAGATAACAGCTTTCTTTTGTAGTTCTGGAGCTAGCTTACCTGCTGCCATACCAATTACTACAGCATTATCGCCAGCTAATAAAATATCAATCAAAATTATTTTACCAATGGTTACCCACGTGGCAACTTCTAAAAATTCCATTCTGTACGTACCTCAATTCAGTCTACTAATTCAATAACTATCCCTTAACTATACCATAATTTTTCTATTTTCTCACCTAAAAAGAGAGGTATGAGTTTACATAAAAAAATCTCTCCTCCTATGATTAGGAGAAGAGATATATTCTATTATTTCTTGAGCTTTTTAGCTACCAAAGATGCCCCTACTACGAGTATTACTGCAGCAATTTTGATGAATAGTGCATATGGTTCAACACTATGAGCAATCAATGTATCCTCTACTGCCATACCAGCACCTACCCAGCCAAGGATACCGCCGCCAACGTATAGGATAATTGGGAAGCGTTCGATGACTTTCACAAATAAAGTACTGCCATAAATGATGATTGGTACAGTTATGAGCATACCAATAGCTACCATTGTCATATGACCACCTGCAGCACCAACTACACCGATAACATTATCGATACCCATGATACCGTCAGCAATAACAATAGTTGTAATGGCTGCGCGTAAATTATCCTTAGCTTCGATATTATGCTCGCTTTCATCATCAGCAACGAGCTTGTATCCGATCCATAATAGGAGGATACCACCTACTAAACGAAGTGCAGGAATATTGTTCAATGCCTCTACAAATAGGAATGCCATAACAAGGCGTAAAATAATGGCACCGGCTGTGCCCCAGAAGATGGCTTTCTTCTGTAAATGTGCTGGCAAGTTACGAGCTGCCATACCAATTACAATGGCATTGTCGCCAGCAAGTAAGATATCGATAACGATGATCTGAAGCATCGCTAATAAACCTTGTACAGATAAGATGTCCAATGTATCCTCCTTAGAATATAACTATAGTATATATATTATAATCGATATAGTTCAGTAGTGTAAAATTCAATTTGTAAAATATATATTCATTTTTAGCATACTCCATTCATATTAATATGAGAATCATAACACTACAAATGGAAGTTCTAGGATATAAAAAATCATTAATTATAGATTCATAATAGACTAATCAATAATATATATTTAATTCCCAATTCTCAAGGAATTTATCTATTAAATTAGGCTACTTTATGATATCGTATAATATATCATTAATAAGGGAGGTAAATATGTATCAAACATATTCTATATTACAAAAGTTATGGTTGTTCATTAAGCTATTTACTCCTATGTGCATAACGCAATTTTCCCTTATAGGTGGTACATTTATAGCCATCTTTTTAACGGGACAATATAGTACAATAGATTTAGCTGGGGTTGCTACAGGGTATAATTTATGGCTCCTCTTCTATATCTTTGCACAAGGAACGTTGTTAGGTATTACTCCAATTATTTCTCAGCTATTGGGAGCTAAGAAAACCGATGATATTTCAACAATCTTTTATCAAGGTCTTTATATCGGTACAGGCCTAGCATGTATCATTTTAATAATTGGTCTCTTAGGTCTACGTCCTCTTCTGACAGCATTAAATCTGGAACCGGCAGCAGCTGAGGTATGTATTAGTTACCTGAAAGCATTTGCTATAGGTCTATTCCCTCTACTTTGGGTTAATACATTACGCAATACAGTCGACAGTCATGGATTAACACATTATTCTATGGCCATCGTATTTACAAGCTTTATTGTGAACGTATTCTTGAACTATTCGCTCATCTTTGGCCATTTCGGATTTCCTGAAATCGGTGGTGTCGGTGCTGGCTATGGTATAGCAGGTGCTTGCTGGACTAACTTTATTCTCTTCAGCTTAGTATTACTATTACATCCGAAGTTAAAGGGATATCGTATCTTTAAAGACTTCAGTAAACCAAGTTTTCACTACATTCGCGAACAGCTACATATAGGTATTCCTATTGGCTTTTCCATCTTCTTAGAAGCTAGTATCTTTAGTATTGCTGGCCTCTTGATGGTTCACTTTGGATCCGCCGTCGTAGCTGCTCATCAATCTGTTATTTCCTTTACCAATGTATTCTACTGTTTACCTCTTAGTATCGCTATGGCCTCTACCATTGCAGTTGCATATGAACTTGGGGCAGGTCGTAAACAAGAGGCTATCCAGTACTCTTATATTTCTCGCATCTTAGCCATTGTATTGGCTATCATGATTTGTACATTTACGTTTACTAATATGGATGCTATTGCAGATCTCTTTACAAATGATGATGAAGTATACAAGCTTATCTACAGCTTCCTTGGATACGGTGTATTCTTCTCTGCTATCGATGCCATAGGTACCCCATTGCAAGGTATATTGAGGGCTTATAAGGATGTAAAAGTAGTTCTTTACATTTCCCTCGTTTCCTATTGGGGTGTATGCTTCCCTACGGCCTATATTCTCGCTAAAAATCCTAATTATGGACCATTTGGCGTATGGATTGGCTTACTCTCTAGCGTACTAGTAGCGGGTATATTATTTACTTGGCGTACATGGTACATTCAATGTAAACAAAAGTAAATAACAATTAATACAGTAAAAGAGCATCTTATGTAAGATGCTCTTTTTTATTTCAATATATCTTGTTTTTCTACTTTGGACATACGAAAGAAATTATATAATGCTTCTGCCGTTTTATAGTTCATAGATTCCACCTTTGAAAGCTCATCAATGGATGCCTCTTTCATGGCCTCTAAACTATTAAAATGCGCCCATAATGCTTTGCGGCGTTTAGGACCAATCCCTTCAATATGATCTAAAATAGATTCTAAGTTACGTTTACCCCGCAATTTGCGATGGTAAGTAATAGCAAATCGATGGGCTTCATCACGTATTTGTTGCAGTAATTGAAGCTCTGGCGTGTGATGGCTCAAAATGATACTTTCAGATTGCCCTTCTACAAAGACCTCTTCAATACGTTTAGCCAAGGAGATAACAGGCACATCGGTAACACCTACAGCACGAATTAACGGCAAGGCTGCGTTGAGCTGCCCTTTACCACCATCGATGATGATAAGGTCAGGCATAGGCCAATCTGTTTCATTACCGTAACGACGTTCCATGATTTCTGCCATGGATTTGAAGTCATCTGGCTTACCTTGCGTAGTCTTCAATTTAAAGCGACGATATTCCTTCTTCGCCGGCTTACCACCTTCAAAGACAACCATTGACGCCACAGTTTCAGCCCCTTGAGTATGGGAAATATCGAAACACTCCATACGTTCTGGTAAGCGCGGCAAGTCTAAGACTTCCGCTAATTTCTTAACGGCCCCACCAGTCTTATCGATTTGGTACTGCCATTGACGACGGCGCTCTTCAAGGAAGGTTTCTGCATTCTCATGAGCCATCTTGATCATATCCATCTTATAGCCACGCTGAGGCACAGATACCTCTACATTCTGACCTTTGAGCTGTGTAAACCATTCACTTAATAAGTCTCTATCAGAACTATCCATAGGTAATAATAATTCCTTCGGAATGAAGTTCGTATCCCCATAGTATTGCTTGATAAAGTCCGTCATAATCGTTTCTGGACTATCTCCATCGTGTTGAACAAAGTAGTTCTCACGACCTAATAGTCGGCCACCACGGATGAATAATAGCTGTACACAGGCCATAGATGTATCAACAGCAATCCCTAACACATCTAAGTCACCACGCTGCGTCACCATCCGTTGCTTTTCTTGTATTTTTTCAATACTGCTCAACTGATCTCGATACCGTGCTGCATCTTCAAATTGCAAGTCTTCTGCAGCTAGTTCCATCTTCTCTTTGATTTCCTTCAACAATGGTATAGGCTTACCTTCAAAGAGCTCTATGATTTCATCGATGTATTTCCGATAGTCAGGTATAGATATTTTATTAAAGCACGGCGCCTCACAATAATGCATATGATATTGCAAGCATGGACGCTCTACCTTCATAGACTTACATGTGCGCAGTGGGTAGTACTGGCGTATCAATTTCAATACTACATGGACCGATGTTACATCTGTGAAAGGACCAAAGTACTTAGCCCCATCACGTTCAAGGCGACGTGTCATATATACGCGAGGATAGTCCTCTTGAACAGAGATTTTCACATACGGATAGGTCTTATCATCGCGGAGCCGAATATTGTATTTAGGCTCATGCTCTTTGATAAGCGTATTCTCTAATATGAGAGCTTCCATCTCTGTCTTTGTTTGGATGATCTCTACATCGACGGCACGCTTCATCATAGCCGTAACCTTAGGCGCTCGGTTCGCATCGTTACGCACATAAGAACGCACGCGATTACGTAAGTTAATAGCTTTACCTACATAGATGATGCGGTTGTACTGATCACGCCATAAATACACACCGGGCGTAGTTGGCAAATGACTGACCTTCTCTAGTAATTCTTCAGATGGCATATGTCCTCCTTTCCTTATAGATTTCATGGAAATAGAATACATTCTTATCTAAGATATGTTCATGGTAAATGCTTAGAAAATGTATTCTATTTCCCTTATGATTTTTTATAGAAACTAAATGTAATACTCTATTTTAGTTCTTATTTTTAGCTGCTTTCATAAATTTCTTAGTCTGTTCTAATACAGGGCCTAAGAATTTACCGGTATAGCTTTCTTTTACCTTGGCGATTTGCTCAGGCGTACCTGTTGCTACAATGGTACCACCGCGATTACCACCTTCTGGACCTAAATCGATAATATGATCCGCCATCTTAATAACATCTAAGTTATGTTCAATAACGACCACTGTATCTCCACCATCAACGAGTTTTTGTAGTACATCTAAGAGCTTACGAATATCTTCAGCATGTAAGCCTGTAGTAGGTTCATCAAGGATATAAAGGGTTTTGCCTGTACTACGACGAGCCAATTCAGTAGCTAATTTAACGCGTTGAGCCTCACCACCAGATAATGTTGTGGCAGCTTGACCTAAACGGATATAGCCAAGACCTACCTCTTGTAAGGTAATCATCTTACGATGAATTTTAGGGATAGCACTAAAGAATTCTACTGCATCATCTACCGTCATATCTAATACATCAGCAATGGATTTGCCTTTGTATTTAACCTCTAAGGTTTCGCGATTATAACGAGCGCCTTTACATATTTCGCAAGGTACGTATACATCTGGCAAGAAGTGCATTTCAATTTTAATAATACCATCTCCACGACAAGCTTCACAGCGACCGCCTTTTACGTTAAAGCTAAAGCGTCCTTGTTTATAGCCGCGCATCTTAGCCTCTGGTGTTTGGCTATAAAGCTCGCGTATAGCATCAAATACGCCGGTATAGGTAGCTGGATTAGAGCGAGGTGTACGACCAATAGGGCTTTGGTCAATATTAATGATTTTATCAATATGTTCTAAGCCGCGGATTTCTTTATGGTCCCCTACCTTATGGAAGGAACGGTACAACTGATTCGCTAAACCTTTATAAAGAATTTCATTGATTAAGGTAGACTTACCAGAACCACTGACACCAGTAACCACATTAAATAGGCCGATAGGGAATTTTATATTTACATTTTGTAAATTATTTTCCTTCGCACCGCGAATTTCGATGCAATTCTTACCTGGCTTACGTCGCTCTTCAGGGAGCGCTATAAACTTACGTCCACTCAAGTACTGACCAGTAATGGAGTTTTCTACCTTCATCACTTCGTCTACAGTACCAGCTGCAATAATTTGACCCCCATGCTCACCTGCACCTGGACCGATATCTACGAGATAGTCTGCAGCACGCATCGTATCTTCGTCGTGTTCTACAACGAGCAATGTATTGCCTAAGTCACGTAAACCTTTCAAGGTATCGATAAGACGATCATTATCTCGTTGGTGTAAACCGATAGATGGTTCATCTAGAATATACAACACACCAACAAGGCCAGAGCCAATTTGTGTAGCCAAGCGAATACGTTGTGCTTCACCACCAGAAAGGGTCCCTGCACTACGGTTCATGGTAAGGTAATCGAGGCCTACATTGTTGAGGAACCCAAGACGAGCATTGATTTCCTTCAAAATTTGAGCACCAATCACTTGTTCCCGCGCAGTTAACTGTAAATTACCAAAGAAATCCAGTGCTTCTTTAATGGTCAATTGGGTCACTTCATTGATATTCTTATCCCCTACGGTAATGGCTAATACTTCAGGTTTAAGACGAGCACCATGACAAGTAGTACATGGCTTAATGGACATAAATTTTTCAAACTCTTCACGCATGGAATCGGTAGATGCTTCACTATGACGGCGTTTTACCATCGGCAAAATACCTTCGTACTCCGTAAAGAATTCCTTTACTTCACCTCTCATATTTTCATAGGTGAAAGCTACCTTATCCGTCGTGCCATACATAACCTTCTTCTGTAATGCTTTTGGCAATTCATCATAGGTAGAGTCTAAAGAATATCCATTAGCTTTTAATAGGCCTTCTACTTGACGCATAAACCATGCATTAGGATTAGAACTCAATGCTTGCACACAACCATCGGCAAAACTAATAGAGCCATCCGGAATAACGCGCTCTTCGTCTACTTCCATAGTGGATCCAATACCCAAACATGCTGGGCAAGCACCAAATGGGCTGTTAAAGGAGAACATACGCGGTTCAATTTTCGGCAAAGAAATATGACAATCTGGACATGCAAAGTGTTGGCTATACATGTGTTCAGGTCCATCTACCTCTTGGATAACTACAATGCCTTCTGCCCATTTTGATGCGGTCTCCATAGAGTCTGCTAAGCGAGATTCAATACCTTCTTTTACAACGAGACGGTCTACTACGATATCGATGGAATGTTTTTTATTTTTCTCTAATACAATATCTTCATCTAATGTACGTACAACACCATCTACACGGGCACGAACAAAGCCTTCTTTTCGAAGTTGTTCAAAGACAGATTTATGCTCCCCTTTTTTCCCTTGAATCATAGGGGCTAATACTAAAATCTTAGTACCTTCTGGGAAGCTCATTACGTCATCTGTCATTTGTTGTATTGTTTGCTGTGTAATAGGCTTACCACATTCAGGACAATGAGCATGACCTACGCGAGCAAATAATAGACGCAAGTAATCGTAAATCTCCGTTACAGTACCAACTGTAGAACGAGGATTACGGCTTGTGGTCTTTTGGTCGATAGAAATAGCTGGAGATAAACCTTCAATATAGTCTACATCGGGTTTATCCATTTGTCCCAAGAATTGACGTGCATAAGCAGATAAAGACTCTACATAGCGTCGTTGCCCTTCTGCGTAAATTGTATCAAATGCCAAGGACGATTTGCCAGAACCACTGAGGCCTGTCAACACAATAAACTGGTCCCGTGGTAAGGATATATCTATATTTTTAAGGTTATGCTGACGCGCACCTTTTACTATCAATTGATCTTTCATTATGTTCCCTATTTAAAGAGATGATACCAAACGGCATCATCTCTCCGATTACTAACATGAAATAATATATGTATATTATCGCACATATAGTCTATATAATCTATGTGTTTTATTACAATCTAATTACTCTTTGAGCTAGTCCGCTTGCTACCTTTAGTTGATGCAGGTTTTTTTAACTTGCTTTCACCTGCACTATGCATATCGGACCATTGTTGACGTAGTTCCCCTAATTGGTCGCGAAGTTTTGCAGCCTTTTCAAATTCAAGCTGCTTTGCAGCGGCCTTCATTTGACGATCAAGCTCTTCAATTTTATTGAATAACTCTTCCGGTGTTATATCTGCCACCTTAGGCGTAGATATATCTTGTACATATGGTTCGTGTCCATGGTCCATACCCGTTGTAGAGGATTTCTTTTTCCCTTTCTTCGATGAAAAGTCCTTTCCATCGGTGACCATATCTTCTTCAATTTTCGTCAACTCAATAAGCTCTTTTACATCTTTAGAGACAGACTTAGGCGTAATATTATGTTCAATATTATAAGCCTCTTGCTCGGCACGACGACGATCTGTTTCATCGATGGCGCGCTGCATAGAACCTGTTACACGATCAGCGTACATGATAACGTGACCATTCACATTACGAGCGGCACGCCCGATAGTTTGAATCATGGCTGTATCGGAGCGTAAGAAACCTTCTTTATCCGCATCTAAGATAGCCACTAAAGAAACCTCTGGCATATCAAGACCTTCACGAAGCAAGTTGATACCAACTAGTACATCGAATACACCAGCTCGTAAATCCCGAATAATTTCAGCACGCTCGATGGTAACAATATCCGAATGGAGGTATCGAACGCGGACGCCCATTTCCTTCAAGAACTCTGTTAAATCCTCTGCCATTTTCTTTGTTAAGGTCGTAACGAGGACACGCTCATTCTTGGCAGCACGCTTATGAATTTCACCGAGCAAGTCATCCATTTGTCCCTTAATAGGACGAATTTCAATGGATGGATCAAGTAGACCGGTAGGACGAATGATTTGTTCAGCAATATTCGTTTGTACTTCCATTTCATAAGGACCAGGCGTAGCCGATACGTAAACGATTTGATTGATACGCTCCACAAATTCATCAAATTGAAGTGGTCTATTATCGAGTGCAGATGGCAGACGGAAGCCATATTCGATTAGTGATTCTTTACGTGCACGGTCACCATTGTACATGGCCCGTACTTGAGGAATGGTTACATGAGACTCGTCCACCATGATGAGGAAATCATCTGGGAAATAGTCTATCAATGTATGTGGTGCCTCCCCGGCCTTACGTTCAGACATATGACGAGAATAGTTTTCGATGCCTGAACAATAGCCCATTTCTTGCATCATTTCTATATCGTAACGGGTACGCTGTTCAAGACGTTGCGCCTCAAGCAGACGGTCTGCAGCTTTTAACTTAGCTAACTGTTCATCTAATTCGGCTTCAATTCGCTCTACTGCAACTTTCATCTTTTCTTTCGTTGTGACATAGTGAGATGCTGGGTATACTGCAACGTGCTTACGCTCGACAATTACTTCACCCGTCAAGGCATCTACCTCTACAAGGCGATCAATTTCATCACCGAAGAGTTCTACCCGAATGGCTCTTTCACTATAGGCGGCAGGGAAAATCTCGATGGTATCACCTTGCACACGGAAGGTACCGCGGATAAAGTTCATATCATTTCTCGTATACTGAATATCTACGAGTTTAGACAGAATTTCATCACGAGATTTCGTCTGACCTAATCGTAAGGACAACACAAGCTCAGAGTAGTCCTCAGGGTCACCTAAGCCATAAATACAGCTAACAGAGGCAACGATGATTACATCGCGGCGCTCAAAGAGACTCATCGTAGCGCTATGTCGCAATTTATCGATTTCATCATTGATAGACGCATCCTTCTCGATATACGTATCACTAGAAGGAATATACGCTTCTGGTTGGTAGAAATCGTAGTAAGACACAAAGTATTCTACCGCATTATTAGGGAAGAAGCTTTTAAACTCACTACATAGCTGGGCAGCTAAGGTTTTATTATGGGCAATAATCAGAGTTGGCTTTTGAACGGCCTCGATAACCTTAGCCATTGTAAAGGTTTTGCCAGTACCAGTGGCACCGAGCAAAACTTGGGCCCATTCACCACGTTCAATGCCGTCTGTTAAGGATTGAATCGCAGTTGGTTGGTCCCCAGTAGGCGTAAAGGGCGCCTCCACTTTAAATGGTTGGCCCCCTTCATAATTATATGTATTATGTTTCATTACTGTTCATCCTGATATTTACGGATAGCCTTAAGTTCTTCCTCTGATAGGCGACGTCCTGCATTTTCTGCTTGATTTAATGTATCTTCACCTTCAAGAACTTCGATAAGCATAGCAATAGAAAAGCGATCTAATGTAGGCGTTGTCTTTTGGATTTCATCGGCCATCATCCAATCTAATTCAGTATAGTTATTAATACGTTCAGTAATCTCTTCCCAGTTTGAAAGTAGCAATCTTGTAATAGGACGATATAACTCAATGCCAAAATACTCGATTAAACTAACAATCTTTTCCATATTTTCTAGGCTAACATTACATTCATTTTTTTTATTTTCAGATTCTACATATTCAAGTAAGAATTCCCGGTTATATTTATTTGTCACCTTGAATCATTCCTTTATTAAATAGTGCATTAGCAAATTCTTTCGCATTAAATGGACGCAAGTCATCCATGCCTTCGCCAACGCCAATCCAGCGAACAGGTACACCTAGTTCCTCTTTAATAGAGATAACTACGCCACCTTTTGCTGTGCCATCAAGCTTAGTCACAACAATACCATTTACTGGTACTGCTTGACCAAATAATTTAGCTTGGCTTACTGCATTTTGACCTGTAGTACCGTCTAACACGAGCAATGTTTGATGTGGTGCCCCTTCTACGTGGTTATTCGCTACGCGGCCCATCTTTTTAAGTTCTTCCATAAGATTAACTTTAGTGTGTAAACGACCTGCAGTATCTACAATAACGAGGTCTGCATTACGAGCTTTAGCTGCTTCCATTGCATCGTATACGACAGCTGCAGGGTCAGCCCCTTCTTTATGTTTAACGATAGGTACACCTACGCGATCTGCCCAGATAGACAATTGATCAGCCGCAGCGGCACGGAATGTATCACCTGCAGCAATAATTACCTTTTTGCCTTCTTTAGTGTAATAGTTAGCTAACTTAGCGATAGTCGTAGTTTTACCAACACCATTTACCCCAACAACAAGGATAACCTCTGGATGATGTAGTGTAATTTCATCTTCTTGGTCAACTAACATTTCTGTGATGCGGTCTTCCATGAATGGCATTACATCACCAGTATTGTTAATAACACCTTCTGTTACACCACGACGAATTTCTTTCATCAAATATTCTGTCGTTTTAGGACCTAAGTCACTAGTGAGCATAACTGCTTCTAAATCATCTAAGAAATCATCATCAATTTGTGCATAACCGATAACGATACTTTCAACGTTTTTTACAAAGGACTTACGAGTTTTCTCTAAGCCGTCTTTAATTCTATCAAAGAATCCAAATGCCATTATGCTAGATCCTCCTTCACATCTTCAAATGCTACTGTTAATAATCGCGATACGCCTCGTTCAACCATGGTCACCCCTTGTAATACTTCGGCAGCTTCCATCGTCTTTTTACGGTGCGATACTACGATAAATTGTGTTTCTTTATTTACCCGATTTAAGTAAGAACTAAATCGTTCTACATTGGCTTCATCAAGAGCTGCGTCAACTTCGTCAAGCACGCAGAACGGCGCTGGACGATAATCTAGGAACGAGAACAATAAAGCAATAACCGTAAGGGCACGCTCACCACCGGATAACAAGGTCAATTGTTGACGTTTCTTCCCTGGCGGCTGAATATAGAAATCGATACCACCAGTTAAGATATTATCTGGATCAGTCAATACAATTTGCGCCGTACCACCGCCAAATAGTTGGCTAAATACCTCTTGGAATCTACGACCTACTACATCTAATACATCGTATAGCTGTGTACTCATAGCCTTGTCCATTTCAGCAATAACCGCTTGCAATTGCTCCTTCGCTGTATCTAAATCTGCTAACTGTGTAGTTAAGAAATCATAACGTTCTTTAGTTTCTTCATATTCTTCAACAGCGTTCGGATTGACTGGGCCTAGTTCGGCAATTTCTGCCATCAAGCGAGCCTGCTCATCCTTCCAATCGTTTACAGAACCTTCAATGCGAAGAGCCTGCGCATCTTCTATGGTAAAGCCTAACTCTTGTAGTTCTTCTACAAAACGCTCACAATCCATGCGATGACGTGTAATCTTACCTTCCATATCAACGAGGCGCCCTTGCACCACTTTATATCGTTGGTTCAAACGGTCTTGTTCGCTGAGTATGGCTTCTAATTCCTCACGACCTGTAGAGGTCTTATCATAGGCTTCGTCACGAAGAGTACGCAAACGTTCAACCTCTGCTGTAGCCGTAGCTAGCTCTCGTTCTGCTAATTCTTTAGCCTTCGGTAATTCCTCTTCACATCGCTGTGTAGTACTGATGAGTAAATTACGTAATGGCGTTAGACGCTCTACAATGCTAGCAATAGATTGATTACGTTGTTCTCGCTGAGCTTCACGTTCCTTAATGGTTTGTCGCAACGTATCACAGGTGAGGCGTGCCTCTGTGAAAGCTTCATACGCCTCTTGCTGTACATTTTGTAATACAGTTAACCGCTCCATTAAGGCCCCTTGATTGCCATCTACACCGTGGTCTTCTTGCAAAGAAGCCAATGCTGTTTCTTGGTCTTTCAAGTTAGCCGTTGTACTGGCTAAATCAATATCGATTTGTAATAAACGTTGCTCTTCTTCAGAAAGGACACGTTTCTTACGATCCATTTGATTTTGAATATTTTGTACCTTTGTTTCACTAGCCACATAGAGTAAGTTCGTATGTTGGTAGCTTTCATCAAGGGTAGCTCGTTCTTTTTCAGCTTCCTCAACCCGTTTTTCAAGGTTTTCCAAGCTAGCTGTTAAGGAACGAATTTGTTCTTCAATTTGCAATAGCTCTTGTTCAAGGCTAGCCGCCTCTTCCTTACGGCTCAATACAGAGGCACGCTTACGCTTTGTAGTACCACCCGTTAAAGAGCCACCAGGTTGGAATTGTTCCCCTGTAAGCGTAACAATACGCAATTGTTGATTATATTTTTTTTGCAGACCAATAGCATCATCCATGGAGGATACTACCAAGGTGCGCCCCAATAAGTATTGGAAAATATGAGCGTATGTATTATCAAAGGAAATACAATCAACAGCAGTGCCGATTACACAACTTTCATGTAAAGCCGGTGTCTCATAGAGTTTTCCTTTTACAGAATCCATCGGCAAGAAGGTTACGCGGCCACCTTGGATAGATTTCAAATAATTGACACCCTCCGCAGCAGCGCGAGCAGTAGTGGTCACAACGTGGTTAACACTACCACCTAATGCCGTTTCGATAGCCGTAGTATATTTATCTTCTACCGTAAAGAGATCACCAATAGCACCCGTAATCTGTTCGCGCCAAGATCCTTTACCATTTAGGATATTCTTAGTACCTTCTAAATAGCCTTCATGTTGTTCTTCCCATTGGGCTAATAGTTCGATACGACCTTTAACACGTTGCTCTTGGGTACGCAATTTTTGTAATTCTTTGCGTTCTTCACGAGCTTGTAAGGCTGCTTCTTTACCGCCATCAACGAGGGCTTGTCGTTGTGCAGAAATAGCATTAAACTGTTGGCCTAATGTGTCAAATTCACCGCGAGCTGCTTGTAATTCACTATCTACTTGACCTATTTCAGCCTTTAAAACCTCACATTGTTTTGTAGACTCTTCCTTACGAGCTTCTAAGCTACGAATACTAGCCTTTGCTGTTTCAATAGCGCTCACAAGTTCTAATTGATGTTGCTCAAAGGCTTCTCGATTAGACTGCAAGGACTGGAACTTAGCTTGCTCGGCGCTAACATCTTCAACAGCTTTTTTATAATTCGCCTCTAATTTTTCTAGTTTAGATTCTTTCTCTACTAGTTGAGCACGTTCATCTTGAATCAACTGATTTAAAATGCGCAATTGTTGTTCTTCGCCCTTTTGCGTAGCTTCTAATTCGCTAATACGCATAGATGTTTCATCTAATTCACGACGAGCTGTCTTCAACTGCTCGTCTAACAGACGTAAATGACCTGCTAAACGTTCTTCATCACGTTGCTTTTCCGTATACTGAGCTTCCCACAACTTGAGTTGTTCTTGCTCTTTTGTTGATGCGGATTGCAAGGTATGACGGCGCACTTCCAATTTAGACAATTCAGTTTGAAGCTCAATCTCTTCATCCTTAAATGCAATATTATCATTTTCAAAACGCGTTAATAAACGATCAGAGGTCTTATAATTGTGAAAGCCTAATGCCCCATCATAGTCGCGCTTTGTACGACTTAAGGTCATATATTTTTTAGTCTTTTCCGCCTTTTCAGACAAAGGTCCTAGTTGCTCTTCGATAGTAGCCATTACGTCGCGTACGCGTTCCATGTTTCGGTCTGTGCTAGCAATACGACGCAATGCATCTTCTTTATTGATTTTAAAACGAGAAATACCTGCTACATCTTCAAAGATCAAACGACGTTCTTCAGGCTTTGAATTCAAAATAGCATCAATGCGGTTCTGACCGATAATAGCCATTGAGTCTTTCCCCAGACCTGTATCAGCTAATAAAAGATGAATATCCTTTAAACGACAAGAGCGTTTATTGATAAGGAACTCGCTTTCACCAGTACGATAAATACGGCGTGTAATAGCAACCTCAGCCATATCTACATCTAATTGATGGTCACTATTGTCAAATACAAGTGTAACCTCAGCTGCACTCATTGGTTTACGTTTTTCCGTACCAGAGAAGATAATATCCTCTGCTTTTTGACCACGTAAGTTACGGACATTGGATTCCCCTAAAACCCATTTCATAGCATCCGTAATATTACTTTTACCACTTCCGTTAGGTCCAATAACGGCAGTCATTCCTGGTGAGAATTTTACAACCGTTTTATCTGCAAACGATTTAAAGCCCTTTAATTCTAACCGAAGTAATTGCATGACTGCCTCCTTTCTACTAACAACCCCGAATAATCATATCTTTTATTATAACATATATTGTAGGCCATCAATACAGCAACGAACAGTATTTCTCGTATTATCTTCACACCAATCTATGCTAAATTGAGGATACATTTCTTGAAAATATAAAATATTGCGATTTTTGAGACCTCGCACCTTTGATGTACTGCTTCTAGGATAAGAAATTACAATCCTATGTTTCATCAAAATATCACCACTATCCGAATAAAATCTACATCCTACCTTATGGGTATTGTAACAATCAAAATGAGAAAAATTGTAATCATTTTGCTTTCCTAATAAATTTTCTGAAGAAAGATGTTCATCAATACATCTTTCAATACGTTGTTTATATTGTTCATTTACAACGAGCTCACCCATAGCAGGTTCATAGGGACCTGCTACCAAACTATTGCCTGAATCGAGCTCTTCCGTGCTTTGTAATCCTGTACGTATAACTTCAATATTATGCTGTTCAAACCATTCCTTTAAG
This sequence comes from Veillonella dispar, assembly GCF_900637515.1. NCBI lineage: Bacteria > Bacillati > Bacillota > Negativicutes > Veillonellales > Veillonellaceae > Veillonella > Veillonella dispar. The sequence goes on from NZ_LR134375.1 coordinate 1,296,223, forward strand.
AATGCACAATATTTAATAGCTTGCTCAGTACTTAATGGCTCATATTCACCAGATCTATATTGATCTGCTAGTTCCGTATTTTCTATAACAAGAACAGGATAGATTCGTACAAAATCTGGTTCTAGTTTAACTACAGCAATAGCGGTTTCTAGAATGGTTTCCCAAGTTTCACCTTTTAATCCTGGTAAAAGCTGAACACCTACAGTCATGCCACGTTGCTTTAATCGTGCAACAGCATCTACTACCTCTTGTGCGGTATGACCGCGCTTAGCATCGACTAAAATACCATCATTCATAGACTGTACGCCAAGCTCTACTGTTTTTACCCCGTAAGACTGTAATAAGGTAATTGCTTTGTCACCTACAGCATCAGGCCGTGTAGAGCAACGTATGCCATCGATTATGTCCTGTTGTAACATCTCATAAGCTGGCTCTAATAAGGTATGTTGCAAATCGCGATGAATGGCTGTAAAAGAGCCTCCATAAAAGGCGACCTCCCAAAACTTATCATTTCGTTTTTTACCCACATAATCTGTAATCGTTTTTTTTATATAATCCGGTGTTAGGTGACTAATACCAGATTGGCCTGTAATACGGGACTGATTACAAAATGTACATACATAAGGACACCCTACATGAGGTATAAAAAAAGGTATCATACCAAATGGTTTCATAGTCACTCTCCTTTCTTATATAAAATAAACTCAGCCAAAACCTTTTATATTAATATATTAATATCCATGTATTTATTCCTTATGATATGTAATTAATATATTAAGATATAAGGCTTTCGATACAACGATTATAAGATAAATATATTTACTATTCTATATACTATTATACAGAAAAAAGCGCCATTAGGCGCTTTTCTATTTGGCCATTAACTTTTCTAACGTTAATTGAGCCGCATGTTGTTCTGCAATTTTTTTACTTTTACCAGAGCCTGCCTCGTAAGTAACACCATTGATTTCGACCACCATATGGAAGGTCTTAGCATGGTCGGGACCACTTTCACTGAGCAAACGATAGACGGTATGTTTATCACCATCCCGTTGCACATATTCTTGTAACAAGGTTTTATAATCCTTGCCCCGTTTACCTTCTAAAGCTTGCTTGATATACGTAATGAGATGTTTTAAAACGAAGTTCATCGCCGTTTGGTAATCTGTAGAAATATAGATAGCACCAATGAGAGACTCAAAGGTATCCGCTAAAATAGAATTACGATTATTACCACCAGAAGCACGTTCACCATGACCGAGCAATAAATATTGCCCCAATTGTAAAGAACGACTTACAGATGCTAAAGAATCTTCACACACTGTAGCGGCCTTAATTTTTGTCAAATCACCTTCGGCCATGTCTGGATAAGTCTTAAATAGGTATTCCCCAATAATAAGATCCAAAACAGCATCGCCTAAAAACTCTAATCGCTGATTGTGATTAATATGCTTTGATTTATGTTCATTCGCATAAGATGTATGTGTAAAAGCACAATCTAAAATGGATATATCTGACACAGGTATGTCTAAACGAGCAACAAGCCCATGAAGAGATTCTTCACGAGCTTGTGTCATCTTACTCTTATGCGCTTCAACAGCTACCATTAGCCTTCATAACGGCGTACGCAAAGTGTACCGTTATGACCACCAAAACCGAAAGAGTTGGAAAGAGCACATTTAACTTGAAGGTCACGTGCACCTTCGCGAACATAGTCAAGATCCAAACCTTCATCAGGGTTGTCACAGTTGATTGTAGGATGAACTTTGCCAGTTTCGATAGCCATCGCCATAACGATAGTTTCGATAGCACCAGCAGCACCTAACAAGTGACCTGTCATGGATTTTGTAGAGTTAACAGCGATGTCTTTAGCATGATCGCCGAACAATTCTTTAATAGCCAATGTTTCATTTTTGTCATTAAGGCCAGTAGATGTACCATGAGCATTGATGTAGTTAACGTCTTTAGGATCGATACCTGCATCTTTAATTGCTAATTCCATACATTTACGAGCTTGTACACCACCTGGAGCTGGTGCAGTAATATGGTAAGCATCACCATTAGTACCATAACCTACAACTTCAGCGTAGATATGAGCACCACGAGCTTTTGCATGTTCTAATTCTTCAAGAACAACGATACCAGAACCTTCACCCATTACGAAACCATCGCGATCGCGGTCAAATGGACGAGATGCTTTTGTTGGTTCGTCATTGCGTGTAGACATAGCTTTCATAGCTGCGAAACCAGCTACAGCTGCAGGAGATACAGCTGCTTCAGTACCACCGGCAAACATGATATCAGCATCACCACGTTGGATGATACGGAAAGCATCGCCAATAGCATTTGTACCAGAAGTACAAGCTGTTACGTCTGTAATAACAGGACCTTTAAGGCCAAGACGGATGGATACACGTGCAGATGTCATATTTGCAATCATCATAGGAACTGCAAATGGACTTACACGGCCAGGACCTTTTTCGAATAATGTTTCATATACTTCATGGATGGAGTCGATACCGCCAATACCAGTACCAACCACAGTACCACAACGATCTAAATCTTGTTTATCTAAATCAAGATCAGCATCTTCACAAGCAAGAACAGCAGCACCGATAGCCAATTCTACAGAACGGTCCATACGACGAGCTTCTTTCTTGTCTACGCCATAGTTTGTAACATCAAAATCTTTTACTTCGCCAGCAATACGCGTTGCATAGTCAGATGCATCAAAGCGTGTAATTGGCCCAATACCAGATTGACCTGCCAATAACGCATTGTAAAAGTTCTCTTTACCGATACCTACAGGAGTCACTGCCCCTAAGCCAGTAATTACTACACGTTTTTCCAATTATTCCACCTCTTATAGCTATACAGCCCTTTTAAATTAATCAATCTCTGCTACTTGCTGTTTGAGTTGCGCAAAGATATCTTTAACTGGCATAATCTTGTCGACTTTTCTCATATTATTGCCAGAGAACACCAAACCTGTTTCCACATCACCTTGTTGTGCACGAGAAAGAGCACGGATGATACAGAATTTATGGGAACAATGTTTTAAACAGTTATCACACACCGTTGGAGGTGCTACAGTACCGTCTAATACAGATTCAGCAAATTTATTTTTAATTGCTTGTCCAGGCAAACCTACAGGGCTTTGAATTAATACAATGTCCTCAGGGTTAGTAGCCCGTACATACATTTTTTTCAATTCGTCAGATGCATTACATTCATCAGAAGCAGCAAAACGGCTACCCATTTGAACGCCACTAGCACCTAATTTCAACATTTCTACAATGTCACGACCATCAAGAACACCACCAGCACCAATAACTGGAATGTTTTTAACAGCAGCTACAACTTCCGGAACGATTTCTCGAGCGGAACGATCCGTACCCAAGTGGCCACCAGCTTCGCAACCTTCTACGATGACTGCTGCCGCACCTAGACCTTCAGAAATGCGAGCTAATTTTGCGGACGAAACGATTGGTACGATTGGAGTACCAGACTCTTTGCCCATTGCGAACATATCTCTTGAAAAACCAGCACCTGCTACTACAAGATCAATGCCCTCTTCGATGGCAGTTTTTACTAAGCCAGCAAATTGTGTTGCTGCTACCATCGCATTTATACCAATAATACCCGTAGGTGATAATTTTCTAGCTAATTGTATTTCGTATCGTAATTCATCAAACGGCAAACCGGATGCTGCAATAAGGCCGATACCACCTTCATTTGCAACGGCTGCCGCCAAGCGAGCTGTAGACAATCTAATCGCCATACCACCTTGAATAATAGGTACTTTGGCCACTAGATTCCCAATGCGAAGTTCAGGGAGCTTCACTATCAAATCCTCCTGTAAATAAAACCGGTTGGGAGGCCACTCGGCCTCCCGTGCGGCTGAATTGTCAGCTTTACAGCTTATTTAGCAGAATCAATATATTCTACTGTATCCTTAACGGTTTTAATTTTTTCTGCAACATCGTCAGGGATTTCAACATTGAATTCTTCTTCGAATGCCATGATCAATTCAACGATATCTAAGGAGTCAGCGCCTAAGTCGTCGATGAATGTAGAATCAATGGTAACTTCAGCTTCATCAACACCTAATTGTTCCACAACGATTGCTTTTACTTTATCGAAAGTGTTCATTGGTGGTTCACCTCCTTTCAAAGTGTATTTATATATAGTCTAATTTTGAAACTACATCACCATACCGCCATCTACATTGATGACTTGGCCTGTAATATAGTTAGCAAAATCGCTAGCAAGGAATGTTGCTACTGTTGCTACTTCTTCAGCATCAGCCATACGGCCCAATGGAATTTCAGCAACCATAGCTTCTTTAACTTTTTCTGGCAATACATCAGTCATATCTGTATTGATAAAGCCTGGTGCAATAGCATTAACAGTAATGCCACGGCTCGCTAATTCTTTAGCACAGGATTTAGTGAAACCAATTACGCCAGCTTTAGAAGCTGCATAGTTAGTTTGACCCGCATTACCCATAACACCTACAACAGATGTCATGTTGATAATACGACCAGAACGTTGTTTCATCATGATTTTAGATACTGCTTTAGTTACTAGATATACACCTTTAAGATTGATATCAATAACAGCATCAAAATCTTCGTCTTTCATACGCATCAACAAACCGTCGCGCGTAATACCCGCATTATTTACGAGAATATCAATGTGACCAAACTCTTTATGAGCTTCTTCTACCATAGAAGCAACTTCATCAGCATTGGCTACATTGGCTTTAATTTTAATGGCTTTACGGCCTAAAGCTTGTACAGCTTCAACAGTTTCTTGAGCTGCACCTTCGCTACCGCTATAGTTAACTACAACATCAGCACCAGATTGTGCTAAATTGATAGCTACAGCGCGACCAATGCCACGGGATGCGCCAGTTACAATGGCTACTTTACCCTCTAAATGCATTTTATCGAACCCCTTTCAAAAATTCAAGCGTTTTCTCTAAGGATGCAATGTCTTCAACATTGGCTAATTCCATATCTTTATTGATCTTTTTAGTAAAGCCTGTAAGAACTTTACCAGGACCTACTTCAACGAAACGAGTTACGCCAAAGTTAACCATTTCAGCTACGCAGTCTTCCCACAATACAGGATTAGCAGCTTGTGTAACTAAGGACTCTTTAATATCGTTTGCATTAGTCAAAATTTTACCTGTAACATTTGCTACTACAGGGATTTGAGCATCGCTCACTTGGATTTTATCCAACTCTTCTTTTAAACGAAGAGCTGCAGGTTCCATCAAACGGCTGTGGAATGGAGCACTTACAGGAAGCATAACAGCACGTTTTGCACCGGCTTCTTTCATCTTTTCTGCTGCAGTTTCTACCGCTGCTGTTTCACCAGCAATAACAATTTGACCTGGGCAGTTGAAGTTAACTGCTTGCACAGAACCAACAGAATCGTTAACCTCTTTACAAATTTCTACAACTTGTTCACGAGGTAAAGCTAGAATTGCTGCCATAGCACCTTTGCCCAATGGCACAGCTTCTTGCATATATTCACCGCGTTTATGAACAACATACACAGCATCTTTAAAATTCAATACACCTGCCGCTACAAGAGCACTGTATTCACCAAGACTATGACCACCTACGATATCAGGTGTAAAGCCTTGTTCTTTAAGAACTTCATAGCAAGCTACAGATGCAGTTAAAATAGCTGGTTGTGTATTAGCTGTTTTAACAAGTTCAGTATCAGGACCTTCAAAGCACAATTTGGAAATAGAGTAACCAAGTGCTTCATCAGCTTCTTCAAAACGTTGTTTCACAATAGGATATGCATTGTACAAATCTTGTAACATGCCTACTTTTTGGGAACCTTGACCAGGAAAAACAAATGCCGTTTTCATAAGGGCCTCCTTATTTACCAAGACCTTGAAGGTTTTTAATTACAGTTTCAGTTTCAGTCATAATATCTTTGATAATAGTTGCACATGGTTTAACATCTGTTAACATACCAGAGATTTGACCGATCATTACAGAACCTTCTTTTACATCACCTTCAATAGCAGCTTTACGAAGTGTACCTGCACCTAAATTTTCTAACTCTTCTTTGGAACCACCGCTAAATTCAAGGGATTTATATTTATGAGCTAATGCATTATCAATGATACGTACAGGATGACCTGTTGTTAAACCAGTCATAACAGTAGCACGATCTTTTGCTTTCAATACTGCAGTTTTATAGTTTTCATGAGCAATACATTCTTCGGATAATACGAATCGCGTACCCATTTGTACTGCTTGAGCGCCTAATGCAAATGCCGCAGCCATACCACGGCCATCCGCAATACCACCAGCAGCGATAACTGGGACATCTACAGCATCTACTACTTGTGGAATCAATGCCATAGTAGTAATATCGCCTACGTGACCACCAGATTCTGTACCTTCTGCGATAATTGCATCAATACCACCACGTAACAAGCGTTTTGCAAGTAATACGGAAGCAACTACAGGGATTACCTTTGTACCGATTTCTTTTAAAGCTGGAATGTACACGCCAGGATTACCAGCACCTGTTGTAATTACAGGAACGCGTTCTTCCACAACTACTTCCATAACTTCTTTAACAAATGGAGACATGAGCATGATATTACAACCAAATGGTTTATTTGTACGCTCTTTTAATTTGTGAATTTCATTACGGAAAATATCAGGAGGCATATGACCAGCCCCAATAATACCAAGGCCACCCGCTTCGGAAACAGCTGCCGCTAATTCTGCAGTACCGAGCCAAGCCATACCACCTTGTAAGATTGGGTACTCAATCTGTAATAAATCACAAATGTCAGTCTTAATCATCTTGATGTGTCCTCCTTAATACCATTTCAAGACAAGGCTAGCCCATGTAAGGCCTGCACCAAATCCTGCAAACGCAACATTATCGCCACGTTTGAAACGCCCTTCACGATTAGCTTCGTCCAAAGCTATCGCTACAGACGCGGCAGATGTATTACCATACTTATGTAAATTAACAAATACTTTTTCCATCGGCATATGTAAGCGTTTTGCAGCCGAATCAATAATACGAATATTTGCTTGATGTGGAATGAAGAAATCCAACTCATTAAGTTCCATTCCAGCTCGTTCTAAAGATTTTAAAACAGTACGTCCCATCGTTTTAACAGCAAATTTATATACTTCAGGGCCATCCATATGAATGAATGTTAATCCTTCTTCAACGCGTTGATCATTGGCAACTACTGCTGTACCACCTGCAGGAATGCATAAAGATGGACCACCAGTACCATCAGCCCCCATGTCAATACCTTTAATGCCATAACCTTCAGGGACCTCAGATACTACCGCGGCGCCAGCACCATCACCAAAGAGGATACATGTACCACGATCATTCCAATTTACCCGTCGAGATAGAATTTCAGCCCCTACAACAAGAACCTTTTTATATAAACCGGAGCTAATATAGCTAGCTGCAGTAATCAATCCATATACAAAGCCAGAGCATGCAGCTTGTAAATCATAGGCCGCTGCATTCTTAGCTCCTAAATTCGCTTGTAATACACAAGCGGCTGAAGGAATAATCATATCTGGTGTTAAGGTAGCAAAGATAATCATATCTATATCTTCGGCACTAACCTTAGCCATTTGCATAGCTTTTTTGGCTGCCTCAGTCGCCATATAGGATGTATTCATACCTTCCGGTGCAATGCGTCGTTCCTCGATACCAGTACGTTCTCTAATCCATTGGTCATTGGTATCAACCATTTTTTCTAGATCAAAGTTTGTTACTACATTGTCAGGAAGGAAGCTCCCAGTACCAATGATTCCTACCGGTTTACTCATCATAGTCATACTTCAAGGCTCCTTCAATATCCATTGTTTCTCTTATGTGTTGAATAATTTTACGCTCTACTAAATCACTGGCAATTTCAATAGCAGTTTTAATCTCTTTAGCTTTGGAGCTACCATGGGCAATCATAAACACCCCGTTAACCCCTAAGAGTGGAGCACCACCATTTTCCGTGTGATCTAAGCGTTTTGCCATCTTTTTTAAAGCTGGCTTTACAAGCATAGCACCAATTTTAGCAAAAATACTACCTGCCATAATGCTATCCTTTACTAATTGTGTAAGACCTGTTACCAAGCCTTCTGCAAATTTAAGTACCACATTACCGACAAAACCATCGCAAACAACAACATCTACGACCCCTTTTGGAATATCACGGCCTTCAATATTACCTTTGAAATTAATAGTTTTCATACGTTCCAAAATTGGATATGTGGCTAGAACGACATCGTTCCCCTTAGTGGCTTCTTCGCCAATATTTAATAACCCTACTGTAGGTTCTTCTTTACCTAATAAAAGTTTTGCATATTCAGAACCCATCAATGCACCTTGTACAAGATGTTTTGGTTTACTATTTGAGTTAGCACCAGAATCTAACATAACAGTAATGCCACTAACTGTTGGCATCGGAGTTGCAATAACCGGGCGATCAACCCCTTTAATACGACCAAGACCAAACAATGCAGCTGCTACAGCAGCACCTGTGCTACCTGGAGCAATCACGGCATCGCAGACATTATCACGAACTAAAGATGTTGCTACCACAACAGATGCGTCCTTTTTCTTACGCAATGCTTGTCCTGGATGTTCATCCATCCCGATGACTTGACTGGCATGATGTACAGAAATGCGTGGATTCTTAGCTTCATTATTAGCTTCTAATATATTAAAAATTTGCTGCTCATCGCCGACGAGCACCACTTCAATGTGTTCATTTGCTCGTACGGCTTCAATGGATCCTAGTACAGTCTCCAATGGAGCAAAGTCGCCACCCATGGCGTCTATTGCAATTTTCATAATCTACACCCTATTCTCTACGGATTCCATAATAAATTTTGCGCGAAATACTTCTTTTATTTTATCTCTTATAATGACCCAAATAAAGAACTTATTACCACGGCGACGCACAATTTCTGCTTTTGCCACCAAATTAGTACCAGCTCCTACTGGATTCTTATATTTTATATTTCCAACCTCCGCAGAACAAACAGTAGTCCCCATGACTACCTTTGCGAGGGAATTCGCTTGAGCATATAAATACTGTGGCTCTACATATCCAAATCGATCTTCCATGTCTGCAGTAGTACGCAACATCGATAATGCTTGTTGCCCTTCCGTGACATCAATCAATTCGCCAACCACTTCGTACGGTACATGTTCTACCGTTTCTTGTGATTGACCTGTAGCCATGACGCGTATGCGTTCACGCAATTCAGGAATCCCCAACTCTAGTCGATCAAGACGAATAGTTGGCACACTTACATTAAAGTGTGTTGCCAATTCTTCATCAGTAAGAAATGGCGTAATATTCAGTTTTTCTTGTAACTGCTTTTGGCGCTCTTGCTTCTTTAACCGACTCATGGGACCACCTTTTATGACCTAGTATTAATATTACATCCTAAGTATATACAATAATTCCCCTATTGGCAAGGCTTTTCATACATATAGTAACAGATTTTCCTCATATATACTAAATATAGATATTATTTTATATTTAAGTATCGTTTTGTTTATAAAAGTATAAAAAATGCCACTACTCTACAGTTTTATATTACTATAAAATAATGGCACTGACTAATGCATATGAAGTATATTAAGTTATATATATTACTAAAAGTATACAAAAGCATACAAAAAAGACGCCTACTACTACAGTAGGCGTCTTTTTTCCGCTCACATATTAAGCATTAGCTACTACTTGCTCACCTTTATAGTGACCACATGTAGGGCAAACACGATGAGGCATCTTAGGTTCGTGGCATTGTGGACATGCTACATAACCAGGAGCTTCTAATTTCCAATTAGCACGACGGCGATCGCGACGGCATTTAGACAATCTACGCTTAGGTACTGCCATTATCTGCACCTCCTTAGTACAATCATTAGGACAATCTATCATCTTTCTCATCAAGCAAAGCACGTAACTCTGCAAATCGAGGATCCACCACAAAGGATTCACAAGAACAAGGTGAAACATTTAAATTTGCTCCGCAATGAACGCACAATCCTTTGCAATCATCCTGACATAACACTTGAGAGGGCTCATTGATGATTAATGTATCCCTAATTAGTTCGGTTAAGTCAATTTCCTCTCCATCGAAAGGAATCACATCTTCAACAGCGTCTCTAGAATCACTAAAGATTTCCTCAAAGGAATCCTTACGATTATGCTCTGTTGTAGTTAAACAACGAGAACACTCGTAATCACCTTTAGACTCTATCGAACCTTGAACGATGTAATTTTGACCATCAAACCAAAACTCACCATTAATGGTTATATCATGACGGCTCCAAGGAAAAGCAGTTACGTCACCAAGCTCAGAGGTTGGTATCGTATAGCTATAAGGAAATTTCTTTCCTATATGTTCTTTTGCTTGCTCTACTTGCAGTTTCATAATCTTACCTCGACTCATAATATTATAAACATGACATAGTGCTTTGTCAAATAAAAAAGACTATCTTAAGCGGACTCAAGATAGTCTTTTTGGTAAGTCAATTACATTTTTTCGAATTGGTCTTTACCAACACCGCAAATTGGGCAAACATAATCAGCTGGTTGATCTTCGAATTTTACGCCTTCAACAGCTTCGTCATAAACCCAACCACATACTACGCATACGTATTTTTCCATGAGTATTTCCTCCTTCACTTGAAAATTATTGTTTAATGTTTATCTTTTATAATTCAGATACTCTATCTGTAATGTAGTATATCAAAGATATCGAAACTTTTCAATACTCATTTTCTTAATTTCTCATTTTTTCTAATATTTAAAAAGCATATATGATATGCGGATTTGTGCTACATTATAATTTGAAATGTATTATCATTTAGACTAATTATGACCTAAATTTACCTCAATTCCTTTCCCTATTGCTACTCATCTGTCAATATATCTATTAATATAAGTAATGGCCATTATTATACCGATAGTTTTTAAGGTATTAACTAAAATAAGACCTAAGGTGTACATAATTTATATATTATACTATTATATATAGAAGAGAATATTGTTATATTATTTATTCTAAAAGAACTTAATTAATAACTTATTATATAAGTATGTACTTATGAACTCTTACTTCTCTATGCAATATAATCATAATAAGAACTTCACGATCTTAATATGAAATATTGATCAGAGAAATCGTCATTTATATTGTTATCATAGGAGGATTTATGAGAACAGCTTTAACAGAACTTTTACAAATCGAATACCCTATTATCCAAGGCGCTATGGCTTGGGTATCTGAACACAAATTAGTATCTGCCGTTGCTAATGCTGGCGCAACAGGCGTTATCGCCCTCGGCGGTCGTGATGCAGAATGGACTCGCAATGAAATTCGTGCATGCAAAGAATTAACAGATAAACCATTCGGTGTTAACCTTATGTTGATGGCTCCTAATAAAGATGAGTTAGTAGATGTTATCATCCAAGAAAAACCTGCTTTTGTAACACTTGGTGCTGGTAATCCTGTACCATATATCAAACCTCTTCAAGAGGCTGGTATCAAGGTTATCCCTGTAGTTCCTTCCCTTAAATTAGCTAAACGTATCGAAGAAGCTGGCGCTGATGCGATGATCGTAGAAGGTATGGAAGCTGGTGGCCACATCGGTAGCCAAACAACAATGTCTTTAATGGAAAACATTTTACCTGAAATCTCTATTCCTGTAGTAGTAGCTGGCTCTATCGTTGATGGTCGCGGTCTTGCCGCTGCATTACTCATGGGTGCACAAGGTGTACAAATGGGCTCTCGCTTCTTACTTGCTGAGGAATGCCAAGCACACAAAAATATGAAAGAAGCCATTATCAAAGCTACAGATACTGATTCTGTTGTAACTGGTCTTCTCTCTGGCCACGGTGGTGTTCGTAGTTTAAAAAATGAATTTACTACTCGCTATTTGGCCGCAGAAACTGATGGCGTTACTACCCCTGAAGAACGGACAAAAATGTCTCAAGGCACTAATAAACGCGCTGCTATTGATGGCGATGTTGTAAATGGTGCTGTACAAGTCGGTCAAGCATTGAATCGTCTTGTAGCTATTGAGCCAGCTCATACAATCGTTCAATCTGTAATGAACGAAGCTATCATGTCTATTCGTAAGGCTCAACGCCTTCTTGAAATTGTTTAATGAATTAGGAGTACCATATGTTACCATTTCATGGAAAATATCCAAAATTAGATCCTAAAAGTTGCGTCATGCCCGGTGCAGAACTTGCTGGTGATGTAGAACTTAAAGAATATGCTTCTATTTGGCAAAACTGTGCACTTCGTGGTGACGTAAACAAGATTGTAGTAGGTCGTTACTCTAATGTACAAGACAACTCTGTACTACATGTAGACGACGATAAAGCATGTATTCTTGGCGATTACGTAACAATCGGCCATGGTGCCATCGTTCACGCTAGCACAATTGAAGATAATGTTTTAGTTGGCATGGGCGCCATTGTATTAAGTGGTTGTCATATCGGCTCTGGATCTATTATTGCAGCCGGTGCGGTAGTAAAAGAAAACACTGTCATCCCACCTAACTCTTTAGTAGTAGGCATTCCTGCTCGTATTGTTCGCACAGATGAAACTCAAATCGAACGTATTCACAATCAAGCTTTAAAATATAAACACTTATGGACTATTGAATACGGTATGCTTCCAGATGCAGGTGGCGAAGAATACGATAAAAACGCTAAAATCGTATAATTACATATAATAAAAGCGGATAGTTGATCACAACTATCCGCTTTTATTTTTTATTCACAAGCTTAATTTGCCTTTATACAACTAAATATCACATTATAACTTTATAGCATTTCAACGAAATAAAAATATATAGCCATACACATTTATAAATACTCTACTTAATAACTATTTACTGGTCTTTAATTTAGCCTGAACAATTTGTTCTACCATAAGTGCTGTTCCCATGGTCAATGCTATAGGGAACAACATCTCTACAGAAAACCTAGATAACTCAAGCATAAATACACAAGATGTCATCGGCATCTTTTGAGCAAGGCCAAGGAATGCTACGGCACCGATAAATGCTGCCATACCTAATGATATAGGGGCAACAGCAATAGACCAAATGGTACCAAATACTATAGCTAGCGTACTTCCCAACATCATAGATGGAGTAATACGGCCACCATACGCACCTGCTGCTAATGCGAGTAGTACTGCTACCCACTTAGAACCAAATAAACCTAATGCATAAGTCCATGTAATTTCATTGGTAAAAGTTAATTCATTTCCAGCTTTACCATTCCCAAGGATTTCAGGGAAATACATAGCTAATACACCGATAAGTGTAAATGCTACGATAGAAATGGGAATCATAACAGGACTGCTACGATGAATAGCCGGCAACCTACTTTGTGTAATATTAAATAAAACTACACCTAACGCAATAATAGCACCTAAGGCAATGGAGAATTCAACATAATGGCTACCCAAGCTAGGTTGAGCCATTGTATATTGAATAACATCCCCTACACCTGCCTGTCTCGTAACAAAGGTTGCTAATCCACAGCATATAAGAGCAGCACTCATAGCCCGTATATTCCATGTAAGAAGCAATGTTTCCAACGTAAAAATCGCTGCCGATAACGGTGAATTATAAACCGCTGCCAAGCCAGCACCTGCTGCACAAGCAATCAATAGTTGGCGATCTTCTTGTTTAATATCAAAATGTTTAACTAAAAAAGTAGTAATCCCTGCACTGGCTTCACGTGGTGCAACTTCTCGCCCTAATGGTGAACCAATACCTACGGTAATAATTTGTAAAGTTGCATGTAAAACAGTAGTAATAGGATTCATATCCATCTTACCAGATACAGCCGTTTTAATATCTACAACACCTTTACCATATCGGTGAATAAGTACCCAACCAACACCGCCTATAAGACCGCAAATAATCAATGGTATCAATCGCTCTACCGGAGATACACGAGCTACAGCAGCGCCAAAACTCATATGATCAGCAGAAGAATAATGATATACAAAGTGCTGAATTCCATGTAATAAATGTGTATAAGAGGCCCCTACTAATCCCGCTATAAATCCAACGATAATTATGAGGCCTATTAAACGTTTATCAAATGCCATACTTACTCCATTGCTAATACGACTTCGCCTGTTTCTAATGTTTTCTTAACGTCTATAATACGTTGATTAGATGACCCTCTAAATCGCAATGCTGGATCTTTTAGTTCATCTACAAAGCGACCGTCTACGAGAATATCAATTTCATGTAATAAAGCGCTTCTCAACTCATCTTCTAAGATATCATCTATTGTATAACCTGAATAGGCCCAAATTTTCTTTTCTGGCGCCGCCGCACGAACTGCCCGCACCACCGGTAATAAGCCTTGTACATTTTGGAACGGTTCCCCACCTAACAAGGTTAAACCTGAGCATGTTGGACTTTTCACATAGGATACAACTAAATCAGTTTCAGATTGAGTCCATTCCTTACCGGCATTAAAATTCTGGTATTCTTCATTAAAACAGTTATAGCAACAATGTGTACAACCGGTTACGAATATAGATGTACGAATACCTTCCCCATTGGCAATATCATATTGTCTTATTTGCCCATATCTCATAATTACCTCCATAATAGTGGTTATCAAATGATCAACACCATATAGATATATTTCAATTTCTCATATATACAGTAAAAGCTGTGCCTTAAGCACAGCTTTTACCATGTATTTATAGTAACTATAATTCTAATAATTTTAAATATGCATTACACGATCTTTGATTTCTTTCGTACGACCTTCATTCCAGAAGTTTTCACCTAAATAACCACAAGTACGACGAATTACAGTTAATTTATCGCGGTTTGTGTTGTGGCAACGAGGACATTCCCATTCATTATGTTCATTGACCTTAATTTCACCATCAAAACCACATTCGTGACAGTAGTCGGACTTGGTATTAAATTCAGCATAAGAAATATGATCATAAATATATTGAATCATAGTCAAAACAGCTGGGATATTGTTAGTCATATTCGGAATTTCCGCATAGGAAATACAACCGCCGGTCGATTTCTTTTGGAATTCAGATTCAAAATTAAACTTATCAAATACATTGATTTCTTCACGAACATTAACGTGATAGCTATTAGTATAATATCCTTTATCAGTGATATCTTCAATTACACCAAAGCGAGCACGATCTAGAGAAGAGAATCGATTTGTTAAGCTTTCAGCAGGTGTACCATATAAACCAAAGCCAAGATTATGTTTATCATGCCATAGATTGATGGCATCATTTAAACGATCCATAATTTTCATGGCAAATACACGACCTTTTTCACCTGTGTTAGACTCACCGGTAATCAATCGTGTTGCTTCATAAATGCCGATGTAGCCAAGAGAAATTGTCGCATAACCACCAGTAAGGAATCGACCGATTTTTTCGCCTTTTTTTAGGCGCGCAATAGCACCGTGTTGCCAATGAATTGGAGATACATCACTTACTACATCCTTTAATAAGTTATACCGTAATAGTAATGCTTTTTCTGCTAATTCAAGGCGCTTATCTAAAATTTCAAAATATTTTTCTTCGCTACCACGAGCTAAGATGCCAATTTGAGGTAAGTTCAAACTTACAACGCCCATATTAAAGCGACCATCAAACTTATAGTTCCCCTTTTCATCCTTCCAAGGAGATAAGAATGAACGACATCCCATTGGGCTAAATACATTACCTTCATAGTTTTCCTTCATCTTCTTAGCGGAAATGTAATCTGGATACATGCGTTTAGCAGTACATTGTGCAGCAAGATCAGTTAAATAGTAATATGGACTATCAGGCGTTACATTATGTTCATCAAGAACATAAATCAATTTAGGGAATGCTGGCGTAATATATACATCAGCTTCATTTTTTACACCTTTAATGCGTTGACGCAAAATCTCTTCTGTAATAAGAGCAGCTTCTTTAGCATATTCATAATCAGGCTTAAAATACATGAACAATGTAACAAATGGAGATTGACCATTTGTAGTCATCAATGTATTGATTTGATATTGGATAGTTTGGATACCATCCTTAACCTCTTTACGCGTACGTTTCCACGCAATTTCACGGGCTTTTTCCATATTTGGTTCCATACCGTAAATTTCAACTTGTTCTTCAATAACATTGTTGAGGATTTTTTCGTAAGACTTACGTACGAATGGTGCTAAGATACGATCGATACCGTTGATGCTTTGACCACCATATTGACCAGATGCAACTTGAGCAATAATTTGTGTTGTTACGGTACATGCAACTTGGAAAGACTTAGGTGTATCAATCTTCTTACCATTGATAACTGTACCATTTGTAAGCATATCTTCCAAATTGATCAAGCAACAATTAAACATAGGTTGGATAATGTAATCCATATCATGGAAGTGGATAGCACCACTATCATGGGCTTCTAAAATATCTGTAGGAATTAATTTACGGCGAGCGATATCCTTAGATACTTCACCAGCGATTAAATCACGTTGTGTAGATACAATAGCAGCATCCTTATTAGAGTTTTCGTCGAGAACGCTAACATTACTGCGATCTAATAAACCGATTACATCATCATCTGTAGTATTTTGACGACGTTTAAAAGCTTGAACAGCTTTGTAACCTTCATAGGCACGTGCCGTTGCAGGATTATGATACTCAATCAACTTATAATACACTTGATCTTCAATAGCATAAATTGTCATGTCTTTTTGGAGTTTTGTAGCATATTCTTCAATTTCATCAGCAATAAGCTGTGCCAACCCCTCTTCGTACAACCCTGTACTACTATGCTCAGCTTTTTCTATAGCCAAAGCAATCTTATTCTTATCAAATGGTACCTTTGTACCATCCCGTTTAATGACCTGCAACATATTGGCAACCTCCCCATTTTGTTACCGCTGAAATATATGTTAAGACATAGAAAAAAGTATGGAAAACCATACTTTTTATAAATTTATATGTAAAAATGTAAAGAATTATGACTAAACTCTCTATTTTTTACCGCTAACTCAGTATACTATATATGGTGGTTGTTTTCAAGAACAAATACAATATAAAGTAAAAATAGGCTCTTTTAGCCATGCCAATACAGCATGAATAAAAGAACCTATATAAATTATAATGTAAAACCAAATAGACGTGTCAAGAAATTGGACTTTTGACCTACCCAACTAGAAGGAACCGCTGGATAGAATGTGCGATCAGCTAAAAGATCGCGTTCATTGAGATGAATATTCGGCAACAAATCTTTTTTGTACGTACTATCTAATTTAGAAATAGCTTCTACGTATCCTTGATGTGCTTGTACATCACTTTCATTACAGTAACCAGTACCAAAGAAGTGAATTAGACCATTGCGATATAATTCAATAGCTCTGTGATAATTAGCATTGCTATGATTAAAGGAAGCCATATTACATTGAATTAGTATCCCTTTATCTACCCATTCCAACAATTGCTCTGGTTTAGTAAACAATTGACGATGTATCTCTACTTCACTAATGATAGGAACAATACCCATATTAAGCAAATCTAATAACCATGCATTAATGTGATGGACTTTGCTATTTTCAGGAATGGACACTAACATAAAATGGCTATTTCCCAATAGATATTGATTGCGATGAGAAGCAATATATTCAATCATTTCATCACAAAGCAAAACTCGAGCACCACCATGAATAGTTACATCTACTTGTTGTTCCCCTACAGCAAGCTTCACATCATTCAATGTTGTTTCCATCTCATCCCATGTATTCATATCCATAGATACGGTTACATCAGGTGTACTAAAAATATCTGTAATACCTTGTTCAGCCAAGGATTTTATCATTTTTACTGATTCTGCCATTGTTTGTGGCCCTTGAGGCCCTAACACAGCTGGCAAAATGCAACCATGTAAGTCAACCACGCGATTCATATTCTTTCCCTTCTACTTACGATAATCCCTTACAGAAATCGTTCTCTTTATAAAGTTCATGTTTATCTCATTTATTTTTCATTTTCTATTCATGATTATATCAAGGGAAAAGTGGCTTGTACAGTGGTTTTTATATAAAAATAGATAAATTATAATATGTTCATTTAATATATTTTTTATATTTTCATGTTATCTTCATTAAAAATACCTCATAATCCCTAAGATTATGAGGTATTTATATATATTTGTATATTATTAACAAATTAATTTTTAAATGTACTTCGTTTATACCTGATGTAATGAACTAGTTTCACTACTAGAATACCAATAACAACACCAACAGTATCAATCAAAATATCAGAAACCTGAGAGCTACGCCCTGGTGAGAACAATTGTATAAATTCATCAAGACTAGCTATCAACATTCCTAAACCTATAGTCTTAATTACGGTACCATATGTAATATATCGACGTAGAATCGTATATAAAACACCACCAAGAATTGTAAACTCTGTGAGATGTGCTAATTTTCGAACAATCCTATTTAAGGTCCATATATTTCCATGAAAGCCTAATTTATTTGCTATAGGAGTCAAAGTCTCTGCAAAAAGCAAACTAAATCCATCTGATGATCCACCATTCTGCATCGAATTATCCCATATAAAAAATACTATTAGCCCTAACAGGATATATAGTATCCAACGTTTCATACTACTCTCCTAAACGCCACAATACATATACTTATATTAATCGCGGTCAAAAATGTCTCTTGTGTAAACTTTATCCTTCACATCTTCTAAACTATTATCCCAACGGTTAGCTACTATGACATCACTAACACGTTTAAAGTCTTCAAAGTTACGAATCACAGGGGAATTAAAGAAGTCTTCTGCATCAAGAGTCGGTTCATAAACAACTACTGCAATCCCCTTCGCTTTAATTCGTTTCATTACACCTTGAATTGCAGATGCTCTAAAGTTATCAGAGTTCATTTTCATAGTCAAGCGATAGATGCCAACAATTTTTGGGTTCTTTCCTATAATAACATCTGCTATGTGATCCTTGCGAGTTCTATTAGCATCAACAATAGCAGAAATCAAATTTTGTGGAACATCATTATAGTTAGCTAATAATTGCTTAGTATCTTTTGGTAAGCAATACCCTCCATAACCAAAGGATGGATTATTATAGAAGTCGCCTATACGAGGATCTAAACAAACACCATTAATAATCTGGCTTGTACTAAGACCTCGAACTTCGGCATAAGAATCTAACTCATTAAAGTAAGCAACGCGCAATGCTAAATACGTATTAGCAAATAATTTAATAGCTTCTGCTTCCGTAGAATCCGTATACAATTGAGGCACATTTTCTTTGATGGCACCATCAGCTAATAGTTGACCAAAACAACGAGCCCTTTTAGAGTCTTCTCCTACCACTATACGAGAAGGATGTAAATTATCATATAAAGCTTTACCTTCACGTAAGAACTCTGGAGAGAACATCAAGTTCTCTGTATCGAATTCTTTACGCATTTGAGCTGTATACCCAACTGGTACTGTTGACTTGATAACCATAACAGCATCTGGATTGATATCTAATACTGTTTTGATAACTTGCTCTACAGAAGATGTGTCAAAAAAATTCTTTTGAGGATCATAATTAGTAGGGGTCGAAATAATAACATAATCAGCACCTGTAAAAGCCTCTACAGGATCTAAGGTAGCTTTAAAGTTTAATTTTTTAGTAGCCAAGTACTCTTGCAATTCTGCATCTACAATAGGTGACTCTTTGCGATTTAACATTTCTACCTTTTCAGGAATAATATCGAGGGCTACTACTTCATTATGTTGTGCTAATAAAACACCATTTGAAAGGCCTACATAGCCGGTCCCAGCAATTGCAATCTTCATTTATTTGCCCTCCGTCATATAAAACTCTTTATACCATATAGCAAATTTCCGTAACCCTTCACGTAAAGATGTATTTGGCTTGAATCCAAAATCTTCTTCTAGAGCACTTGTGTCTGCATAGGTAACAGGTACGTCGCCTGGTTGCATCGCCACTAATTCTTTATGGTCTTCAAAATTATAATCCTCTGGTAATACGCCAGCTGCAACTAATTCCTCTGAAAGAATACGCACAAAATCTAGAAGATTTTCAGGATGACTATTGCCAATATTATAAATAGCATACGGAGGAACTGGTAAACCATCGGCACCGTTGCGACGTTCTGGAGCCGCACACATCACCTTAGATACGCCCTCTACTATATCATCGATATAGGTAAAGTCACGTTTACAGTTACCATAGTTAAAGATTTTTATAGTGCCACCGCTCCGCAACGTGTTAGTAAAGCCAAAGTACGCCATATCCGGACGCCCCGCTGGACCGTACACAGTGAAGAAACGAAGCCCTGTACTAGGTATGTTATATAACTTGGCATACGAATAAGCCAATAATTCATTCGATTTTTTAGTAGCTGCATACAGAGAAACTGGGTTATCTACTTTATGCTCTGTAGAGTATGGAATTTGTTTGTTCGCACCGTATACGGAGGAGGATGATGCATATACTAAATGCTCTACTCCACTTTCACCATTATCATAAGAATGACGACAAGCCTCTAATATATTGTAGAAACCAATAATATTAGACTCGATATAAGCATCGGGGTTCGTAATAGAATAACGCACACCCGCCTGTGCTGCTAAGTTAACAACAACACGTGGTTTATAAGTAGAGAAAATTTCTTCGATAAAGGCCTTATCTGCAATATTCCCTTTTTTAAATACCCACGCATTTTTATTATCTTTGCACATCTCATCAATTTGTTGCAATCGATAATCTTTTAAGGCCACGTCATAGTAATCATTAACAGAATCTATGCCGATAATTTGAGTTCCTTCTGCTTCAGATAACAGGGACATAACAAGATTAGCCCCTACAAATCCAGCGGCTCCCGTTACTAGGATCACCGTGTTGTTTAAGTCTACATTTTTTGAAAGCATATGTACTCCTTTCATAGTTCTGTTAATTATGATCGTCTTACTTTACTTAATAATTTATCAACGCCAGAAGTGATAATAGTGCGCTCAGATGGTATGAGATATAAGATAACCACATACAATACAACGCATAAAATCATACAAGCTATAGTCCACCATACCGCATCATATAAATGTAAAATACTATATGCAAGAGCACCAACAATAGATGCAGTAATTAGATATACACCTATATTAGTAATCACCCGAAGGGCACTTATATGTATAAATAATGCTAAGAAAATCATGGCAACCATTAACATTTCCATGCGTACTATTGAACGAGCATAGACAAATGTACTAAAGTCATACTGAATACAAATATAAATGACCGGTATTAATACAACTAAATGTAATATTTGAGTCCAGAATGATAAATTAGGAACTCCTTTTGCACGGAATACTTCAGAAATCAAATTCGCTGTTACTGTCATAATAGCGGAACTCAAGGCCCAAGATCCCAATACAATACCTGCTAACTTCCATTGTGGTCCCAATAAGAGATCAACAACAAAGTCTTGGAATACAAACAAGCCTATCCCTATAGGTACTAAAAAAAGAGCCATATAGCGTTGGAAGGTAAAGAATGTATTGGAAAATGCCTGTTCATCCTGTTGAACTCGACTTAAAGCGGCAAATAATACAGGCGCTAAAGATGAAGTAGCCATAGCCATGACAGTTGTAACAATAGCCATAGGCATTTTATAGATCCCTAAATAATAGGCATCCAAAAAGCGACTAATAATGAAGGTATCCACCCATGCAGTAAGCCAAATAGAAAATGCTTCAGCCAATGACCATGCACTATAACTAAACATGTTCATAAAGACTCTAGAACTAAAGAAGAGATGGATTTGATTTTTCCTACTCTTCAATAAGGCCAAAGCCGTAAATAACTGAGCCCCTAACATACCAGCGATTAAAGACCAATAGTCATATCCCATGAGCGCCATAGGTATGGATATCAATATAGGAGTCAGAATTGTGATGAGCCGAATGTTAAGAAGAAACTTAAAGTTAAAGTCCCGTCTATACAATGCCATTTGTACACTACTGAAAGCAGAGAGCGGAATCATGGCCCCCATTATGGCCAACGGTATGCCTAAGCCATCATTTCCAACTAATACGGCCAGTTCATCACGACCGACTATAATAGCCCCCCACAAGAGTAAAGAAAGAACTAAGTTAGCAATAAAAGCTACATCTGTAGCCTCCTGTTTTTCTTTATCACTTTGAAACTCATGCTGTACAAGAAATTTTTGGAATCCCGCATCAGCTAGCATTTCTGCAAAGGATATAACCATCATAATTGTTGCCAATATCCCAAATGCCGTAGGTGCTAGCATATGGGCCAATATTATATTTGTTAGTGGTGTAATAAGCTTTGCTAAAACCTCTGTTATGACAGACCATTTAGCAGCAGCTACTATTTTTGTATCCATTATTTTTTATTGATATTCTTAATGCCCCGCAAGAATAATTCATGGTGAGCTTCACATTCCAAGTAATTTTGAATTGCTAAATAACTTGTTTTTCCTAAAATAAGTTGTATTAATTTTCGTCCAAATAATCCATTTATTGCACGAATGATAAAAGATCTACCTAAAAATTCACGCAAATATCGCTTTACATGAGTATCAGCAAAATCCTTATATGCTTGAGCAACAAAATGAGCATCTCTAATGTTTTCACTTCGCTTTTTATATTCCGTCAATGTTTCCATGGCTTCCGATTCAGTAGCCAAACGGGTGCCCCTTTCGGTACCACGAATTGGCACTTCAGATACAATAAAACTATCCTTTGTAGCCTCTACACTGATTAATAAGGAATCTTTTACAAACTCCTTATGATGTATATAGGATTCGGAGTTAAAGATAAAGTTACCTTGGCCATAAATAATAGTCCCCTTACCATAGTCCTCACGAGAACCTATACAATGACTATGTTGGCAAATTACAAGATCTGCCCCTTTATCAACAAATTTTCTGCAATATCTTTGTAACATTGGCGATGGATAGCGATAAAACTCCTTCCCACCATGATATAGGACGATAACATAATCACAAGTTTTTTTTAAAGCTTCTACATCATCGAAGCTCTCTAATACATCAAATGGATTAGCCCCCATTGTATGACAAGAAGCAACGGTAAACTCATGTTCTGCACATAAGTAAAATCCTATACGTATACCTTCTTTTTCAAAGATAAATGGCTTTTTAGCTTCCTTTACATTGGCACCAGCACCTGCATTTTTAATATCATGCTTTTTTAATAACTCCAATGTAGTAGTTAAGCCTTCCACACCATGGTCTAAGGAGTGATTATTAGCCAGTGTTAAAAATATAGGTTCTAAAGCCTTATAACCGTATATTGTTTTCGTAGGCGACTTTAAATTATTACCAAATTTATCAATCGGTGTAGATGCATCAGTTAAGGGTACCTCTAGATTAAACACATTTAAATCAGATTGCTTAAAGAGTCCTAATAATTCTTTACCAACTAAAGCTTCTATATTACCAGTTTCAAATAATACTCTATTTATATCCGTAGGAACAAAATCAGCTCCGATGTACAGTTTCAAGGTGTAACCACTCTCCCAATTCATAATCTTTTGATATAGGACGAAACTGTTCTAATCCCGCACCAGGGAAGAACGTTAACTCTCCAATATACAGTCGTCTCTTTATTTCATAGAAATCAACACGTAAAAACGGACAGTCTTTACTAAGTTCTGTAGCAAGTCTTAACATCTCATCATATGTTTCAGGTCTCGGGAACTCTGTTGGCAACGGTGGATAATGGCCAAAATGAATGCCCATAGGTTTCCAATCGATATCGTAAAAATTCATACGCGTTCCAGTTTTAGAAAAACGGTCAGAACAAACTACTGTCATCTTTGGTTCACCGTGGAAACAATACATCTTATAATCTAAGATTTCATTGCTACCTAATTCAGATAAGTATTCCTCTGCGATAATCCGACGAGGAACCTCCTTATAAGGCCACTCTCTGGCTATACGCGAATAATCCCGTTGTAAGGATGCACTTAATTTAGCTTTAGCAGCTTCTCGATCAAGGGATGACTTATCTTTACAAATAACGATGCCCCCACTATCATGTGTACATTTCAAAACAAATTGATTAGGTAATGCATCAAAGTCTATATCCTCTACAGAATCCCAAACAGCAAGTGTGCGAATTATATATTGTTCACCCACCCGTTGAGCAATAAAGTTCTTAGCTTCATGTTTATCAACCATTACAGTTTGTATAGGGTCTCTGTAATTAACCTTTAGCCATTGTAACTTTTCGCTAAAAGTTTTAGGATTCTCTAAATCTAGAGGATAGCCCATGTATTTTGGGAATACTTTCTTTAAAAACTCTTCATCAGATAAAGAATCATAATAACCTAATTTGATTAATACTCTTGTGCGATAGTAAGGTTTTGTTAAAAAGGACATGCCAACTTTACATAACTTGCTGAGCTTCATTTTTACGTCCTTTCCGGATCAATTGCATCTCTAAATAAAACATCATCATATAAAAATATGTACTCTTACTTTCATAAGACACCATCCCCATATCCATGACGATTTGAGAAAGGAATAAAATGAGCACCATTACATATTCATTGCTATGAAAATTTCGATAGCGAATTAAGTTATAAGCTATATACACATACATTGAGTAATACGCCAATAAGCCGATTATCCCTGTACCCGCTAATAGTTCAATATAATTATTATGTAAATAATAATTCTCTTTACCATATAAAAAATAGGTAAGTACAGATGGATTATTAACCCCCACCCCAGTCATGGGCGATTGATAAAATAAATCCCACCCTATATCAACCAAGGCTAAACGAATAATAGTAGATGAATCACCACCAGTACCGGAGAAAGCATCCACCATACTCGACATACGATCCAGAACCTCTGAAAACATAGGTAATTGTAGAACTGCAATACCAATGATGGTAAGAGCTAACAATGACCCAATAATCTTAGCAATAGAATTTACTACATTGGCACTACGTAAACTTTTAAATACAAATAGTAATACTGTACCAACAACAACAAATACTAAAGCTTTACGACTACCAGTAGCTGCTAGAATCCCCAATGTAGGTAAGGCTATAATATTCCACCAACGAGGTCGATCGTATAACATGTAATACAATGTCATAACGATAGCATTGGCACCTAATAAACCTACAGTATTCGCATTTAATGCATCATTTGCAATTCGTGCGGAAGATGACAAAACCGTAATAAAGTAATCTAAGCCATAGAAATATACCGTGTAAAAACAAACTATATAACCGGTCCACATACCAATTTTTAGTAATGTGTCCACCGATGTTTTATCTTGATAACACATGTATAAAATGATAAGCATAAAGAATATCTTGACGATATCAAAACTTCGACTGAGTGCTACAGATGGCTCAATAGCATTAATAGTACTCAGATAACAGGCTCCAATAAAGAGCAGCATATAACCATGCATCCAGGTAAGCCTAAATTTTATAACTCCCTGCTCTCGTATGAGATAAAAAATAATAAGTCCAAATAGGCATACAAATAATACATAGGCACCATAATTCGCATCGCCAAGGGCAAAGGAAATGGTCAACGACAACACTAAAAATATTAGAGTTATGAACCATATCATGCGGTCAGCAATAGCCGTAATATTTAACTTCAATGGTTCTCCTCCTTACAACTCATAAAACATCTAACCAACGTTTAGCAATTTTACATAGTGGGAATTTATCACGAACCTTGATAGCTTCCTGTGAAAGTTTTGCTGCTAGTGCAGGGTCTTTCAGAATACTACGCATAGCTTCATACATGGCCTTTGTATCTCCTACAGGTACCAAGATTCCATTTTCTCCACTATTTATTACCATACGAGCACCACCTACTGGACAGTCTGTAACTACAGCAGGCAAGCCCATGCCAAGTGCTTCTAACATAGAGTTTGAAATACCTTCAAAATCAGATGATGAAACATACATAGAACAAGGTGCAACCTTCTCTAAAATATTACTAGCAAAGCCAGGTAATAAAATACGATTTTCTAAATTGAGCGCTTTAATTTGAGCACGTAGTTCATCCTCTAAAACACCTTGGCCATAAATAACAAGTTTATACTCTGGAAACTCATCTGCCAGCATACTAAAAGCATTAATCATCATAGGCAAATTCTTTTGAGGATGTAATCGACAAGCCGTAACAATTGTCTTCTCACGTTCCCCTTCTATTGGTGGTGGCAGTTTACCATTAATAGGATTTGGAATGATAACACCACGCTTTTGTACAGATTCAGGGAAATATGAACGAGCATCCTCAGTTTGGAATACTAACGCATCAGCAAAGCGAAAGGCAAAATTACGCAACGCTTGTTGATGCCAACCAATAGGCACCTTACGCGGATTATTTCGCTCCGAAAAGACGATGCGATTCTTCACAAACCAAGAGCTAATGGCGAGAATAAAGCTCGATGCCGACAAAAACGATAAGCATGTTGCGTTAGGTCTTGTCTTCAAAATCTTGATCAGCTCTTTAATTTCCTGAATAAAGCGAATTACTTTATTAGAGCTTGTAGTATGAATTTGAATTTGTTCAATACCTTCCTCTAAAGCATATTCATTACCATAACGATTAGGGCTTGTTTGGATAACCGTAATATGGTGACCATCATGCACCCACTGACGAGCTAACTCTGTTAAAATACGTTCAGCTCCATCATTACCGAGGGAGATGGTAACAATAATTATTTCCTTTTTCATAAGCCTTCCTCTTGGATATATTCTGCAAGTCTTACATAGGCTTGTGCCATTGACACTTTAGGCTGCCAACCTAAAGATTTCAACTTCTTAGAGCTTAAGAACATGTGAACTGTCGGTGCGTATCCCAAACCCTGTACATCTTCTGGAATGTCAAAAACTACTTCACTTTTTCCATGACTTACATGCGTAGCTACTAGATGCGCAATACTTGCTATGGAGCGAGTTTCCTCATCATGACAAATATTATATGCTTCACCAGCTTCGCCATCCTTCATGAGGGTTAAAATGCCCGTTAATGCATCAGTAATATAGCAATAATTCGACATGGAGTCACCTTTTGTATGAAGAATAATATTTTCATTTCGTAAAGCACTCTTAGTAAACTGCATGAATACACGATTATCAGATACGGGAACACCTGGTCCAAAGGTTTGAGCAAGTCTAGCTATAACAGCAGGAACTCCAAATTCTACAGCATAGGACTTACAATAACACTCACATAATCTCTTACTTTCAGAATAAGAACTACGAATATTTAAATGATCTAAATACCCTAATCGTTCTTCTGTCATCACTTGTCCGGATTCATAGGGTACACCATACTGTTCCATACTCGATAAGTACACAAGTTTTTTTACCGTTTTATGATGTCCGAGCTCTAACATAGCTTCAGTACCATGAATTGATGTACGAATAGTTTCTACAGGATGCTCCATAAAGAATTTAGATTGTGTTGGTGCAGCACCATGTAAGATATAGTCACAAGGTACGTCAATAGATTCTAAAGCACCATCAATAAGTGTAATGGAATCATTATCTAAGTAGTTACCTAATATAGCCTGTGCTTTATCATGACTTCGTACATGACCTATTACCTTTATGTCCAAGTTAAAAGTCTCATTGGCAAGTATAAGCAATTTTATAAACATAGAACCAATAAGTCCCGTCGCACCTGTCACAAGAATGCGCTGATGGCGGAGGAATTCAAAGTACTCTTTGTCTTGTAATAAAGCTATTAACTCGCGCTTAATAACGGAATTACTCATCTTGTAATCCTCCTAATTCACGGTTTTTAATAATACCTGTGAACATATAATAATCAGATGGTGTAGTAATCTTTATATTTTCTGTTTCTCCTAATACTGGATACAAGGTGTATCCATAATGCATCATCATGGATGCAGAATCTATAAAATTATGGATACCTTCTGCTTTAGCTCTATCATGAACCGATAAAATATCATCTAGTTTAAAGCTTTGAGGTGCTTTTGCCATAAGGCATTCACTACGATTTAAAATTCGGTTTATAGAACCATTATCTGTAACCATAACGGTTTCAATAGCAGGTGTAACTGTAATAGCAGAACCCTTTGTTTCTACAGATTCAATATTCCTCTCTATTGTTGCCTTATCCACAAGTGGTCTAACACCATCGTGAATCAATACGGTAATCTCTTCATTAGGAAATAATCGTTTTGCCTCTGTCAATCCATTATATTGAGAGTCTAAAGCACTGTCTCCACCTGGAACAATGGATACAATTTTTTGTAAACCAGCCTCTTTGATGAGGTTTTTAGTATGATCAATCCACTCTGCTTTGCAAGCTAAAACAATACCGTCAATAGAGTCGGTTTGTTCAAACACATCTAAAGTTTGAATCAAAATAGGTCTACCGTTCCATTCTAGAAACTGTTTTGGCGTCTTGCTGTTATTCATTCGAGCACCTACGCCACCCGCAAAGATTACTGCTATTCGTTTCATAGGCCCTCCTTAAGGTTGAGCTTCGTTCTTGGCATAATGTATGCCTCTATACTCCTTGTAAGGTGTATGTAAATCAGCAAACACAGCATCATGTTTTGCTACACGCTGTTCTACTGGTGGTAATTGCATATAGTCGCCCCAAATGAGACGTAAATATCTTTCATACCCTTTCATAACAGGTATCTGATGACCTTCAAAGTCTTTATATACAACAGATTCGAAGTCTTCTCGAGGATGACGCAACTTCATGCCTTTTAAACTACCAATTAACTCAGTACACTCCTTGCTCGTATTAAAATCATATTTAGTCATTTGCTTTTCTGCAAAGCGCCATATATGGTAACGTAATGACTGACTAGAGAATACCTTGTAGATACATCCTGCTAATGCACGATACATCGGTCCTTTATTATCCGGTAAACGTTGTGCATTAAAAAGTGCAAAGGTCATAGCCCACATAAGTTGTAAAGTGCGGCTAATTTTTCCTGGTGCACAACCATCAATAGGCATAATTTCAAGAGCTAAACCATGACAAATATCTTCATGCATACTATGACGATTAATAAATGTCGTATGATTATCTCTAATAGAAGCACCTGCATCATGATAGATATGATGCCGATCCGTACGACAATAGGTATACCGTTCTGTATCTGCATACTTAGGCCATAGTTCAGCTAACTTTTCGTAATCTGGACGTGGCATAAATAAATCCAAGTCGTCATCCCAAGGGATAAAACCATTATGACGTATAGCCCCAATGAGGCCACCGCCACAGAGATAAAAGCGCAAATTATGTTTGTCACAAAACTCTTTAAAGTACAGCAACATACTAAGCTCTTTTTCTTGTATTTCCTTTGTCATAGATGTACTCATAGGAACCTCTCTTAACGTAAAACAGCTAGTACGGTATCAATCATCGTTTTAATATCTTGTAGAAAAGAAAACTCTTTAATACTCTTTAAATTCCAAGCCATTTTGCCTGGTAAAACCTCATTGATATACACTTCATCAACATTTTTAGCATTTTGTAAAAGTTGATCTTCGTCTTTATAGGCAATGCTTGCCACACTAGTTACACCAGCTGGCAATAATAAAGTCGCCTTCATTTCATTGGTGTAGGCCGCCACATAACGAGGCACCTCTGGTCTTGTACCAACAAAGCTCATATCTCCTAATAGGATATTGATTAGCTGAGGCAATTCATCAAGACGACAGCTACGAAGCATATTGCCTACCTTTGTAACGCGCATATCATTTTGTGATGTCACCTGAGCACCTAATGATTCCGCATTTTTTACCATGGTACGAAATTTATAGATACCAAATGTACGACCATATTGCGTCACCCGAGTTTGGCGGAAGAAGACCTCCCCTTCGCTATCTCGTTTAATCATGATGGCTAACACCAAAAATACAGGACTTAATACAATGAGCATACCAGCGGCTATAACACGGTCAAATATGCTTTTACAAAGAAGGCTTGTTCGTCTTTGGTTTAATATTTCAAAGTAAGGACACACCTCTTCACACTGCAACTCTTGTGGTAGATCGTGAAAGTTTTTTACTAACATTCGGTAATAATCCTTTTAAATGTTTCAATGATATATTGCACTTCTTCATTCGTCAGCAATGTATGAAGAGGCAATGTGATTTCATTTTTAAATTGATTATAAGCATTTGGATAATCATCAATGGTAAATCCTAAGTTCTTATAAGCCGTATGCATAGGAATTGGCTTATAGTGAACATTGGTTGCAATACCAGCTTCAGCCATAGCCTCAATTACCTTATTACGGTATTCAGCATCTTGACCATCTAATCGTACTAAATATAAGTGGCCACTACTTTGATGGTCATCAGTATAATGATGTAGCAATGTAACAGGTAAATCTTTAAAACCTGCATCATAAGCTGCGATGATTTCTTTACGTCGTTCTAACAGTTTTGGGTATCTTTCAAATTGAGCCAAACCAATAGCCGCCATAATATCGGTCATATTACATTTATAATATGTACCCTTAATATCGTATTCCCATGCACCAGCCTTTGTCTTAGCAAGGGCGTCCTTATCTTGTCCATGCAAAGATAATAATTGGAATTGCTTATAAATGACTTCATCATCAATACCATCTATATGTCGCCATGTAGCACAGCCCCCTTCGGCAGTCGTAAAGTTCTTTACTGCGTGGAAGGAAAAACTACTAAAATCAGCTACATTACCAGTGGGTATACCTTTGTATGAAGCACCAAAGGAATGGGCACAGTCCGCTACGATAGGAATATGTCCCAATGCTTTTTGAATATCATTGGCAGGTGTAAATAGCGATTTCTTTTCGTTTACAATAGAGCGTAAACGGTCATAATCACAAGGTACCCCTGCAATATCTACAGGAATGATTGCCTTTGTTTTTGGTGTAATAGCACGAGCCACTGCATCATAATCCATTTCAAATGAATCTTTTTGGGTATCTACAATAACTAGTGTAGCCCCTACATGAACAACAGGACTTGCACTAGCAGTATAGGAATAGGCACTGGTAATAACTTCATCGCCAGGTCCAATACCTAATACACGAAGAGACATCTCAAGCGCCGCGGTAGCAGAGTTTAAACAAACAGCTTTAGGTGTACCTAATTGTGCCGCAATCTTTTTTTCCAATTCTTTAGTACGCGGTCCAGTTGTAATCCAACCACTCTTTAAGGCTTCAACAACTTCATTGATTTCTAACTCTGTAATATCAGGAGGGGAAAAATTAATTTTCATATACATCACCTCATTACTTTCTGTACCTTATCGATACGCTTGATTTATCTAATGGAGTATATATTAAATTATTGACTACACATCAATGACGATAGAACCTAATAAAGGAATTCCTACTTGAGTAAGTCGTTTCTTAGCTTCTATTAAATCGTTAGGACTTGCTACTTCAGTTTTAACAACAAGCATAACAGCGTCAGATTTTTCAGCTAATACAATGGCATCCGTAACATCTAATACTGGTGGTGTATCAATGATAACTACATCATATTCGTCGCGGATATAATCCCAAATTGTAGATAATTTACTAGAATCTACGACTTCAGAAGGATGTTCAACTATTTCGCCTGCAGTAAGTACATCTAGATGAGGGACAATATTGCGATGAATCGTCAAATCTTCATCCATAATAACTGCGTTAGTAAGGCCTTTATTTTGCACGTTGAATACTACGTGCTGAACTGGATTACGTAAATTACCATCTACCAAAAGAACTTTGTTATTATTCTTCGATAAAGCTAATGCCGTATTAGCCGCTACCTCAGAGGTGCCTTCTCCACTAGTAGCAGCGGTGATACAAATGATCTTACATTTATGTTGATTACATACGTATTGTAAATTGCTGCGCAATGTACGATATGCTTCTACAAGTGGTGTATCACCACGCTCATTAGAAATTAGTCTAATCATATTAACCTCTCACTTTACGCCACAATGCTACAACACGATTACTTGGTTCTTCATATTCCTTTTCTTCATGATTTGGAATGACACCTAAGTTTTCAATACCAAGAATCTCATTGATTTCTTGTACGGATTGAACCTTGCGATTACAGAAGAACTGACCCAATGTGTAAAGGCAACCAAGAATAATTCCTAAAATTGCAGAGCCTAATAAAATAAGTACTTTACGAGGAGCAATAGCTTTTTCTGGCAATGTAGGAGCATCTACGATTTGCACTTCATTTGGCACCATTACTTCTGCTACCTTGGCTTCTTCTAAGCGTTTAGATAGCATTTCGTAAATATCTTGTGCTACATCTACATCACGTTTGGCTTGAATATAACCACGTTCTTTTTCTGGTAAGTTTTTCATAGCCTCTTCGTTTTCTTTATCAAGTTCAGCCAATGTAGACTCTTTGCCTTGTGCTACGGCTAAAGCCGCTTCATTTCTGAATTTATCGGCCAACAAACCTTGTTGAGCAGAATTGCTAGATGGTGCTTGTTGGGTTGCAATAGCATTAATCTCAGCATTTAAGCCGCTTTTTGCTTCTTCAATTTGTTGGTTAAGTTCTTTCATCGCAGGATGCTCATCAGTATATTTGCCAACATAGGAGGCCTTACGAGATTCTAAATCGGCTAGTTGCCCTTTATAAGCCTGAACGGTAGCACTGTCAGCAATACTTTTACCAGCAGAACCTAATTGCTCATTAATACTGCCCAACGCTGCTTGCGCTGTTTCTAAATCAAGTTGATTTTGAGCTTTCTCACGATCGATAAGGGTAATCTTATCCGTTAATCCCTTCATTTGATCTGCGGTGGAGTAAACCTTATTATCCACTTGGAATTGTTGCAATTTCTTTTCTGCTTGCTCCAATTCTTCTTTTGCAGTTACTACGCGTTTTTGCAAGAACTCACGTGTCGTCCGTTGCTCAACATGTGAAATGTCTGCTAAGCGCTTTAAGAATGTATCAATTAATAATTGATTAGCCTCTTGTGCTTGTTCTGGACTTTTACCTGTGACACTAACTTGTAATAATTCAGTTTCTTTATATGGTTTTGTTTCGATACGCGTTTTAACAAACTCTTCGTATGTAGGTGCTTTACCTGTTCCCTCTGGATCTTCAATAGCGGAAATAACAGGTTCTACAACATTACGACTCTTTAAAATTTCTGCATCTGTATTCATCAATTGACGTGCCATAGAATCAGAATAACCATTAGCACTTGATAATACAGAGTTACTTAAACCTTGAGATTGTTTAATGCGCAACATAGATGTAGATTGATAGGTAGATGGTGCTAACAGGCTATATGCACCACCTAATACAATACAAGCAACCATTACATTGATAATTTTACGGCGCCGTTTAACGAGGACTCTACCGACCTCTTTTAAATCAATAATTTGTTCCACCCATATACCCCTTTCTGTGAAAGTTTACAAACAACAGGGTCTCTCCCTTTTAGGAATATGTACTGTATATCTCCCTCTCACGTAGATTACAGTTTTGAATAAATGATTATAATTAAATTGTTATACATTATGATTTGGATGATATGTTGGGACGATATCTTGTAATACATTGATTACATCCAAATCAGATTTACACGTTTCAAAGCGCTCGATTTCACCACTTAACCATTCTTGGTCTACATCTTCTAATGCAGCTTCAAAAATCTTCTTATGTGTAGTTGTGTTAGTGCCTTCTTCAGCAGTTAATAATTCTTCATATAGCTTTTCACCTGGACGTAAGCCAGTAAATTCAATACGAATATCTTTATCAGGCTCATATCCAGAAAGACGAATCATATTCTTTGCTAAATCAACAATTTTCACTGGTTCACCCATATCTAATAAGAACACTTCACCACCATTCCCCATAGCACCAGCTTGTAAAACAAGTTGGCTTGCTTCTGGAATAGTCATAAAGTAACGAGTCATTTCGGGATCTGTAACAGTTACAGGGCCGCCAGCTTCAATTTGTTTACGGAATAATGGAATAACAGAACCTCGACTACCAAGAACATTACCAAAGCGAACGGTAATAAACTTTGTATCGTACTTATGATTCATACCAAGTACAACCTTTTCTGCCACTCGCTTCGTAGCACCCATGACACTTGTTGGATTTACCGCCTTGTCTGTGGAAATCATAACAAAACGTTCAACACCATGTGCGCCTGCTACATCTGCTACATTACGAGTACCATAAATATTATTTAGCACCGCTGCAATTGGTTGGATTTCCATAAGTGGTACATGTTTGTGAGCTGCTGCATGGAACACTACATCTGGTTCATAGTCAGTAAAAATTTGGTCTAACTGATTTTTATCTCGAATATCAGCAATAATGGGAACCAAAGTCCCTTCAGGTACAATGGATCGCAACTCTTGGTGAATAAGATAAATACTATTTTCACCATGTCCTAGTAACAATAGTTTTTTAGGTTTTACCCGCAGTACTTGACGACAGATTTCAGAACCAATAGAACCACCTGCACCAGTAACAAGAACTACTTTATCCTTAAGATATGGTTCCACCTTAGATGTATCGAGATGAATTTCATCACGCTCTAATAAATCCTCGATAGAAACAGGATGAAGATGAGATACAAGGACTTCGTCATCTAGTAACTGGTACATCCCCGGCAATGTATTAATCTTACATTTAAGAGGAGAGCAGATTTCCATAATCTCACGAATGACATCACGCTTTACAGATGGCATGGCAATGATAATTTCTTCAACCTTATATCTTGCTACAAGCATTGGAATATCTTCACGATTCCCTAAAATTCTAAAGCCATTCATAAGACGATTATGTTTAAACATATCATCATCAACAAAACCAATGATTCTTCGAGACCGCTTATGATAACGTTCGATTTCACGAGCTATCGTCGCACCGGCATCACCAGCACCTATAATGAGTGTATTTACTTGGCCACTTTCACCATCGTCCCCATTACTATAATGAAGTGCCACATAATGAAGTAACATACGGCCCATACCAACGGTACCGGTAGTTAAAAACCATGTAATAAAATAGATAGAACGCGGTAAAGATTTGTCAAAAGCAAACATAGAGGAATAAAAGATTGCTGTACCAATAGTTGTAGCTACAAAAACAGCTAGAACCTCTCTCATCCCTGCATAACGCCATATGCGCGTATATAGGTGCATAACCAAGAACATCAACATATATGAAACCAATAATAATGGCAATGCGTCTACCATTTGATCAATATATCGAGGTTCTATATAACCATCAAATCTAATAAATAAACTGATAAATGCAACAATAACAATCGTCGCAATATCGGCAATAAACAGTATGGCTGGTAATAAATATGAACGCAAAAGAACGCCCCCTTATATGTGAGATAAATCCTATCCTTAATCTTTACCGATTCGAGATACCATGTATGCGCCGGTCAAGATTGGAGCAATATCACGAGCAAAGTTAATACGACTGTTTTTAGTTAAGTAAAGAACATCGCCCTCTCTCATAATATAGTTTTCAGACATATCTCCAGTTTGTAAGATACGATTTAGATTAATTGGGATTGGTTTTTCTGGATTATCTTGATGAATTAAATAAATTTTCTTCTTCGCTGTATCCCAGTTAAAGCTACCAGCAGCACCAATAGCATCGATAACAGTACTAGACTTAGTCAATGTATAGGCACCAGGTTTGTTAATCTCACCGAATACATACACACGAACACCACCAAGTTTCGTAACATTTACAGTAATATCTGGATTAATAATGTAACGAGATAGACCTTGCTGCAATTGAGCCGTAAACTCATCGACGGTTAATCCATCCGCTTTTACTGGTCCCACCATAGGAAATGATACATATCCATCAGGACGGACAGTGTACATAATGTCGTTCCCATTACGTGTACCAAGATCCGCTTGTTGTACAACTTGAATGGTTAGTTCATCACCTTGACGCAAGCGATACTCTTTATCAGAGCTCACAACGGATGCACTTGTTTCTAGTGGTGCATGACCTTCTGTTTGTAATGCTTTAGCATTGTAGGACTGTTCTGTTGTTACATTAACAGATGCAGCCATAGATGTTGTTGTGGCACATAAGAATGCTGCCATCATCATATACTGTTTTTTATTCATACTTTACCTCTTTGATTTACATACAACCCACTCAATACATCACTTATTTTCTAAGATTATTAATCCTAAAAAATCGGTTAAGTCATTTTATCATTATTTTAAATTTTCTTCCATAAACGCAGACCATTCTGAGCCAACTTCATCAAATCTTTAAGAAGAAATCCCGTAAATATAAGGATTTCACTATCTATTCATGGGTATTTTTTTACTCATTTCACTCACATTTCACCCGATTTTTTCATTTGTTTTCGATAAATAAATTAAATATATATAAACTCAATTCACCATCGCTTCACAAAATCATCAAAGCCTCATCAAATTTATTGATGAAACAAAAAAATAAGGTGTATATACTAGCTTGCTAGTATATACACCTTATTCAAAATTTTAGATAAGCGCTACCGACTTAAGGTATTAATTATTCAACACGACCGCCTAAATATGCTTCCATAACGCGAGGATCATGACGTACTTCATCAGCTGGACCAGATAATACCATTTTACCTGTTTCCAATACATACGCGTAATCAGCAATTTTCAATGCTTGTCGTACATTTTGTTCTACCAAAAGAACAGTAGTTCCTTCAGCACTAATTTCTTTGATAGTTTCAAAGATTTCATTTACTACTAATGGTGCAAGACCCATTGATGGTTCATCCAATAGTAAGAGCTTTGGACGTGCCATAAGTGCACGACCAATAGCTAACATTTGCTGTTGACCACCAGATAGAGTACCACCTAATTGGTAACTACGTTCGTCAAGGATTGGGAAGCGTTTAAATACTTTTTTAATATCTGCTTCAATCTCATTATCGTTACGAATATAAGCACCCATTTCTAGGTTTTCATAAACGCTCATATCTTGAAGAATTTGACGACCTTCAGGAACCAAGGAAATACCACCATGTACAATTTGATGTGTTTTATGACCAGTAATATCTTGGCCTTCAAATAATACTTTACCAGATGTTGGTTTTACAAGCCCCATGATGGTTTTCATAGTTGTAGATTTACCGGCACCATTGGCACCAATCAAGGATACAATAGAGCCTTGAGGTACTTCTAAACTAATATTTTTTAAGGCTGTAATATGTCCATAACCAGCCACGATGTTTTCTAGCTTTAACATATTACGCCTCCTCTTTACCTAAGTAAGCTTCAATTACAGCCTCATTGTTTTGAATTTCTTGAGGTGTACCTTCAGCAATCTTTTTACCAAAGTTGAATACTACCAAACGGTCACAAATATTCATCATCAATTCCATAGCATGTTCAATTACGACAACAGTAATACCTAGATCGCGAATCTTACCAATTAATTGGCGCAATGCTTCTGTTTCACTATCGTTCATACCTGCTGCTGGCTCATCGAGCAAAATTAATTGAGGATGCGTTGCCAAGGCACGTGCAATTTCAAGGCGACGTTGTTTACCATATGGCAAAGATGTAGCTACCTCTTCAGCATCGTCTTCAAGACCTACCAACTTTAAAAACTCATAAGCAATACCACGACAACGTTCTTCTTCAATACGTTGGCGTTTAGTTCTTAAGAAACTAGCAACGAAACCAGAACCTGTTCGGCAATGCATACCTGTTAAAACAGTTTCTAAAGCTGTCATATTACCAAAGAGACGAATATTTTGGAATGTACGAGCTATACCCATTTCAACTGTTCTATGTGGCTTAATACCTACAACAGACATGCCATCAAATACGATTTCACCAGAACTTACAGGGAATACACCAGTAATCAAGTTAAAGAGTGTAGTCTTACCAGCACCGTTTGGACCAATAACACCAAACACTTCACCTTGTTTTACACCAAAGGATATACCGGTGAGAGCTGCAACGCCACCAAAGCTTTTACTTACGTCATTTAATTCTAATAGCATTCAGTTCCCTCCTATCCTTGTTTTTCTTCTTGTTGTTTGCGTTTATACGCTTCAAAACGTTCTGTTAATACTTGTGATTCAGGAATATATGGAGCTTTTTTAAAGCCTAATTTACGACTAATTTTGTCTACCATAGATTCTGTTAAAATACCATCTGGGCGAACTGCCATCAAGATAACAAGCAATGCACCGTAGATGATGTCCCGATAATCGGATAAGAAGCGCAATACTTCTGGCAATAATGTAAGAATAAAGGAACCTAATACGGAGCCCCATACGACATTAGAACCACCAAATACAGGGAATAATAAGATTTGTACTACCTTATGGTAGCTAAAGTCTGTAGGATTGATAAAGTTTGTAATATGAGCATACAAACCACCGCCAATACCAGCGATGAAAGCACCAATGATAAAGGCCATCATCTTGTAGTATACAACGTTAATCCCCATTAATTCTGCTGCATGATCATCAGCCTTAATCGCTGCAAAGGCACGACCAACACGGCTATTATTAATGCGTACACAGAAGGCAATAATCAATACTAAGATTGCCAATAGGATAATGATAGCCATTAAGTTGCCCCATGCAACAGCATCAATACCCATCAAACCATCGATATCAAGTTCATAGGCTAAGTTTGTTAATTCTTGAGGAATGGATGGAATACCAGAAAGGCCTAATGCACCATTAGTAATATCCAAGTTCAAGAAAATAACACGCACCACCTCGCCAAAACCAAGAGTAGCAATGGCAAGATATAAACCGCGAAGACGTGTTGTTGGTAAACCGATAATAACGGCTACAAGACTGGCAACTAGGCCACCAATGATAATGCCTACAACGATAGGCAAATCAGCCTTCAAAGAAAGGATAGCGCCTACGTATGCACCAACGCTCATAAAGCCAGCAGCCCCTAAAGAAAGCTGACCACTTGCAAGTGTAAAGTAAATAGAGATACCCATGATGGCATTGATGATGAAGAACATCACGATCTGTAGATAATACGGGTTCAATAAATCCATTATGGTCTCCCCCCTTTATCTTTAGAACCAAACAAGCCTTGTGGGCGCCAGAATAATAATAGGATGATGAGGCCAAAGGCCACAGCATCACGGAATGTAGATGCGCCATAGGCAACAGAGAAGATTTCTGCTACGCCTAAAATGAAGCCGCCAACCATAGCGCCTGTAATATTACCAAGGCCACCTAAGATAAGCACTGCAAGGCCTTTAAAGCCGATGATAACGCCCATTGTAGGCTCAATAGCATTAAAGGACAAACCTACTAATACGCCTGCAGCAGCACCTAAGGCAGATGCAATCATAACAGTAACAGATATAATCATGGTTGGATTAATACCCAACAAAGCTGCCGTTTCAGTGCTCATGGATACAGCGCGGATAGCCTTACCAATTTTAGTTTTCTTAATAACTACATTAAGAATTAACATTAACACAACAGAAACGCCTAAGCCAATAATTTGTACCATGGAAATTTTGAAAGCTCCAAAGTCGATTAGGCCACCAATATAATCTGGTGGGAAAGATCTTGTTTGAGGGCCCCAAAGCAATAATGCCAAACTTTCAAGGAAAATAGAAACACCAATGGTACTAATAAGTGGTGCCAAGTGAGACACCTTTTTCTTGCGGAGTGGACGAAGCGCCACAAATTCTAAAAGATAACCGAGGATAGCACCGACAGCCATAGCTACGATAAGGGCTACAAAAATGTTAACGTCAAAAACAGTTACCATAAAAAGACCAACGAAGGCACCTATCATAAAGATGCCTCCGTGTGCCATGTTGATGATATTTAAAACGCCAAACACAAGTGTTAAGCCAATAGCGAGTACAGCATATAAGCTACCGAGGGTTAACCCGTTAACTAATTGTTGTAAAAACACTATATTACCTCAACTTTTATTTTTTTAATGCGTCAAATTGACCGTTTTTAATTTGTAAAAC
Source organism: Veillonella dispar (assembly GCF_900637515.1). Classification (NCBI taxonomy): domain Bacteria; kingdom Bacillati; phylum Bacillota; class Negativicutes; order Veillonellales; family Veillonellaceae; genus Veillonella; species Veillonella dispar. The sequence continues at coordinate 1,336,324 of NZ_LR134375.1, forward strand.
TTGAACTTCCATGGAAGGATCGCGTTTTTCGTTGAACTTGAATTGACCAGTTACACCAACGAAGTCAGCAATATTTTTCAAAGCTTCGCGGAATTTTTCACGATCTGTAGTAGAACCTGCTTTTTTCAAAGCTGCTTCATAGAGGTATACTGCATCATAAGCTTGAGCTGCGAATTGGTCTGGTTCTTTACCGTATTTATCTTTGTAAGCTTTACGGAAGTCTTTTACCTTTTGATCGTCTTTGTTAGGGAACCAAGGTGTACCTACGATAACACCATCAGCTGCAGCACCTGCAATTTTAATGAATTCAGGGCTGTTGAAACCATTAGAACCAATTACAGGTTGATTCATACCCATTTCACGCATTTTTTTCATGATTAATGCGCCTTCTTGGTAAAGAGAAGCAACTACGATAACATCAGGTTTTGCTTGTTGAATCTTAGTTAATTGTGCAGAGAAGTCAGTATCTTTATCTGCAAATGTTTCAGTATCAACAATTTGTACACCTTCGGATTCCAATGCTTTACGAGCTGTATTATTTACAGATACCATTTGGTCATTGTTGTTGGAGTACATAATAGCTGCAGTTTTGAAGCCTAAAGTTTTATGTGCTTCTTTAATTGCAGTATCTACTGCCAAGGATTCTGGTACAGCGTTACGGAAAATGTAATCGCCGATATCTGTAATACCTTCAGCAGTTGTAGATGTGCCAAGAGCTACGATTTTGCTTTTGTTTGCTACAGGACCTGCTGCCATCATTTCGCCAGATAACATTGGGCCAATAACAGCTACAACTTTATCTTTAGAAATTACTTTATTCATTGCATTGATAGCTTCGTTTTTATCACCTTTAGTATCTTCTACTAACAAGTTGATTTTTACAGCATTTGCATCAGCGTTGATTTCGCTTACTGCCAATTCTGCACCAGCTTTAATGGATTCACCATATGCCGCTGCACCACCAGTTGTTGTTGTTAACAATGCAATTTTAGCCTCATTGCTATTTGCATTACCTGCATCTTTATTACTGCCACAACCAGCAGCAACTGCCATTACACCAGCAAGACCAAAAATGGCTGCTTTTTTTAACATGGATTTATTCATGCTACACCTTTCCTTTGGAACATAAAACTTTAAATCTATATCTATATTATTAGAGTTTTTAATTTTTTGTCAATTAAAATAACTCTATAATAATATATACTATTATAAGTTATTCAGATAGTCGTTCCCATTTTTCATATAATGCATCTAACTCACTTTGTGTTGATTCAATTTGTATGGAAATTTTGGACATTTCATCTAAATCTTGCTGTACTACAGGATTAGCTAATTGAACTTCATACATTTTCATAGTTGCTTCTAATCGGGCAATTTCAGATTCCACCTCAGCTAATTGCTTTTCTATCATATAGGCGTTCGGTTTCTTCTGCGATCCCTCTGTAGATTCTTCTACTGAAAGTATAGATTCATTAATAGAAGTATGTTTATTATCACTAACACTATTTTCTAAGTTTTGCTCGTTAGCTATGGCTAACAAATCTTCCTGTTCTTTTAACTTTTCTTTGTAATACGAATAATTACCGAGATATTCAGTAATTTTCCCATCATCTAGAACAATGGTTTTTGTAGAAACTTGATCCAAAAAATATCTGTCATGAGAAATAATAAAGCAAGTACCTTCAAATTGTTGTAATGCTTCTTCCACAATTTCACGCGTTGGAATATCTAAATGGTTTGTCGGTTCGTCTAAGATAAGGAAATTATCACCTTGAAGGAATAATTTTAACAATGCTAACCGAGCTCTCTCACCACCAGATAAGTCTCCTACTAGCTTAAATACATCATCCCCTTTAAAAAGGAATGAGCCTAATACATTGCGGGCTTTTTCTTCAGTATAGTTAAAATGGTTCATAACCTCTTCTACTACCTGCCAAGAATCATGTAATTCCTCATGCTCTTGTGAGAAGTATCCCACTTGTACGCGGTTACCGATATCTACGTGACCATTCTCAGGGAATAATTCACCTACTATAGTTTTTACGAGTGTCGATTTACCAGCCCCGTTAGGTCCAATAAGGGCTACTGATTCTCCACGTCGTACTACGAGTGATATATCATCAATGATAGGATTTTCACCATATCCTACTGATAAATGATCTAGAACAAGAACCTTATCGGCACTCATCGCAGCAGGGGGGAAAGAAAATTGTAAATGATGTGAAGTTACCGGTGCATCAAGTCGTTCTAAACGATTAAGTTGAGACTGCCGTCCACGAGCCATTTTAGATTTAATACCTGCGCGGTATTTATCTATATAAGCCTCTGTCTTTTTGATGTACTCCTGTTGTTTCTCATAGGCCACCATATCCGCTTTCAACCGTTCATCCCGCTGTTGAATATACCGACTATAATTACCACGATACGTTGTAGCCTTATGGTTATCCAATTCTACAACGCCAGTGACAATACGGTCTAAGAAATAACGGTCATGGCTGACAATGAGAATCCCGCCATGATAGGCAGACAAATACCCTTCAAGCCACTCTAACATGTCCATATCTAAATGGTTAGTTGGTTCGTCTAAGAATAAAAAGTCTGGACGCCGTACCAATGCTTTAGCTAAATTAATTCGAGTCTTTTGACCACCAGAAAAAGCGCTTGCTGGTTTATCTAAATCCTCATCAGTAAAGCCAAGACCATAAATGATGCGCTTAGTCTTTTGCTCGTAATCATAGCCGCCTAACCATTCAAGGCGATTTTGTAAATAATCTAATCGTTGTAAATCAGATTCACTAGCCTCTTCTGTTTCTAAGCGTGTGGTAAGTTCTTTAAGTTGTTCTTCCAATGCATGTACATCAGCCCATGCCTTTTCAATCTCAGTAGCTAAACTATCATCACCAAGATTTACATCTTGTTGTAAGTAGCCAATGCTTGCAACAGGCGACTTAACTACATTACCTTCATCAAGATCTTCATAGCCTAATATGCATTTTAATAAGGTCGATTTCCCAGCCCCATTAGGACCTACTAAGGCTAGGCGATCACCTTCTTTTATCTCAAAGGACACATTGGAAAATACTTGGCGCACCCCAAATGACTTTCCAAGGCCTATCATTCGAATGCGTTCCATTCACAACCTCCTAATCATTTACCCTTTATTATACCACATTTGCTCGCACTAATATTAACATTTCTATAGAATCTTTTGTTTTTCTACTATGACGAAATAATTTCCCCAATAAAGGAATGTCTCCTAATATAGGGATCTTTTGTATTTGGTGCTGATCGCGATTGTCCATGAGGCCGCCTATAACGAGTACCTCTCCTGGTTGTAAACGCACTCTTGTATGTGCTTGCCGCGTACTAATTTTATAAGCTTTCATTTCAGATACCATAATCGGTGTACTTACCTCGGCATGTATTTTTGCGTCTACACCGCCATCTGCGGTAATAATGGGAGTATAGTTTAACTTAATCCCTACCTCTTCATAGCGGGTAGAACGCTTGCGCTCTCCATTTACCTCTGACTCTTCTATAACGGGTATACGTTCCCCTATTAATATATGTGCTGTCTCACCATTGAGGGCCATAATGGATGGTTTAGCTATTAGAACAGCTTTTCCAGAACTTTCCATAAGACTTAGTTCTGGTTTTACAAAAAATTTGTAAGCTTCACCGCCTGGTGTTTTACCAAAGGTAACAGCCCCATAGGAATTAGTCTTATCTTCTCCATGTCCAGTCAAGCTGAGCCAGGACCATCTAAATCCTTGCTCTTTTGCATAAGATTGTTCCATAGCAATGATGGTTGCTTCTAATTGTACTTGTTTAGGTTCCTTGTCAACTGCATTGATTAGGGTTTCTACACGCCTCTTTTCTCCGCTTGTCAAATGCATTATTACTTCGTTTTGTTCTGAAAGCACAGCCATTTTATCATTTTTTACTACTGTTCCCATTATATTTGATAAAGACTCTGCAGGCAGATGTTCAGGAGAAACTACATAGAGCTCTCTATTCTCTAGTGCAGTATCCTCAGATTCAATAAGAAGAGTCTTATGTTGTTTTGTTACAGTAAAATGATATAACCGCCCTAGCTCTTTAATAATCTCTTCTGGAGACTCTCCTTTTACACTTGCTGTAATATTGCCCTTTAATGACTCTACTCCGATAACTGATATACCATAACTGCGACAAATGCCTAACACAGTATCCTTTAAAGAGGCATTGCGTACAGATATTGTAATTGTTTCTTTATCTTTATAAGGTTCTACGCTCTTTACTGAATTATTTGTTGCATTATTTCCTACATTTTTTATTACATTATCTTCTATAGTATTTCCTGTTACAACTAACGTTTGTGCTAATAAAAAATATATTAGTGCAACTATTAATATAACTATTTTTATGATCACTCGATTTTTAGCCATCGCGACGAACCTCCTTCAATGATTTCTACACCACTTGCAGTAATATTAGATATGGATATTCCTTGCCAACTACTCCCCACTGTAACCATCAGTTCCTCTGAACCTTTTCGTACAATAGCTATATTTTGATTTCCTTCAATGATGCCCACCAGTTCAATTGGTTGTTCTAAAGTCAACGCATTAGAATTAATACTTGTTCTGGAGTGAACACTTTCATTACTATAGTTATTAATATCATCATGGATCATATTGCTATTCCAATCTTTATTCTTTCTATCCGTTTTTATATTTTTATTCTTAGTACTTCTATGCCGCCGTGAAGTTCTTTTATTACTTATTTTCTTACTATCACTAAGTGATGTTTCATCATTACTAATAGTATCTAAATCGTTATCCATATCTTTCATCTCATCACTTTGGCTTAATAAATCGGTACTAGAAATATCCTTAAAGACCTCTCGCCAAGGATGAGGCCGTTCTACACTACTCACATCATATAGTAAGCGTCCTTTAACAATAGAGTCATCTTTCTCATCATGTACGGCCTTATTCTCCACACCAGCTTTACTAGATTTTCCGTTATTGTTACCATTTCTTTTTTTATTAGCTCTCTTTGATGACTGCTCTTTTGCATCTACCTGCCTTTGATTATCAATAGTATCCTCTGATTGTGCTGAATTAATATCGATATGTTCATCTTTGTGAGGATAAAAAATACCAGCTGCTATCATTGCTAAAGCCAGTATAAAGAATATAAAAATTACAATTCGATAGTGTCGTATAAGAAAATATTGTCTAACAATCCAGCCTTTGATCTGTTCTATATAGTCTTGTAAGTTCATAATTCACCTCCTGCAGACTATTTCTAGGAGGTCCTTTTAAATTCCTACAAAAAAATGACTCTACCAGTCACCTAGGTGACTAATAGAGTCATTCATTATATTGACAAATCAAAAGGATTTGTTCTTGTTTTATTTGCTTTTAAAACCATCAGGATGAGATGTATGCCATTTCCAAGCATCTTTGATAACATCAGCTACATTACTGAATTTAGAGTCCCAACCAAGTAAGTTTTTAATCTTCTCAGAAGAAGCAATCAATGTACCAGGGTCCCCAGCACGACGATCACCATATTGAACAGGAATATCGATGCCTGTAACCTCTTTTGCAGTTTCAATGATTTCTTTTACGGAGAAGCCATTTCCGCTACCAAGATTAAATACTTGGGACTCGCCGCCTTTACGTAGATAATCCATAGCCAAAACATGGGCAGCAGCTAAATCATTAACATGAATATAATCGCGTACACATGTACCATCAGCTGTATTATAATCAGTACCAAAAACAGTTATGTGCTCTCTTTTACCACGAGCTGCATCTAGCACAAGCGGAATCAAATGTGTTTCCGGATGATGATCTTCCCCAATCGTACCAGACGGATCTGCGCCAGCCGCATTAAAATAACGCAATGCAACATACGTAGAACCATAAATAGCACTATAATCAGATAGCATTTCTTCAATCATCAGTTTAGTACGACCATATACATTAGTTGGATGCAATGGCGCATCTTCACGAATTGGTACCACCTCTGGTTCGCCATATACAGCAGCCGTACTAGAAAACACAAAATGTTTTACCCCAGCAGTACGAGCAGATTAAATAAGGTGATAGGATCCAACTACATTATTTTCATAATAAATAGCTGGATTTACCATTGATTCTCCAACTTGAGAATGGGCAGCGAAATGCATAACCCCAATAATATGATGATCTTTCATAATATCTACTAACTTAGGATCTGCAATATCCATATTGTAGAATGTAACCCCTTCAGGAATAGATTCTACATGTCCGCGAGATAAATTATCTACAATGATTGGTGTATAACCTGCTTGTTGTAAGGCACGTACAGTATGACTCCCAATATAGCCAGCACCACCTGTTACTAAAATATTCATAGTTCCCCCTTATGAATTATGTGTATCCTTTGCACGAGCTAATTTAGGCCCGATGAGACGTTTATAGACCTCAACACCTGGTTGGTCAAAGGCATCAACACCAGCAAAAATAGACTCGAAATAAACTGCCCAACAATGCATAAACATAATTTCCCCTAAATGGAATGAATTTAATGTTGGTACAGTTATCGTCATATTAAAACGATTATCGCTAGATAAGGCCTCTCTATTGGCATCTAAAGCAATATTCAAAATATCACAAATACCTACATTGCCAAGTGCTTGTAATCGTTCATATTGACTATGTGTATTAGGCACTACAAGATTATGTTTCCAATCCTTAACCTTAATAAATTGAACCACCTTATTAAGACGGCCCTCTTGATGCTCTTGTACTTGAGCATGCATATCCATAGTCCCTACTGCAGCAACCGGCGTACGACCATATGGTAAGCAAGTATTACTCATCTTCCCTAAAGATTCGGATAATAGTTGTACATACCAATCAGATAAGGAGTGAAGCGCTTCACCATAAGGCATAAACACCTCAATAATACGACCGTACCGTTCAGACGCAATATATTTTAGTAAAGCACTTAATAAAGCAGGATTTTTAAAAATATCCTCTTCTTGACAGGCCGCATCCATTGAGGCTGCACCTGCCAAGAAACCTTCAATATCAAATCCTACGAGAGCAGCTGTAACGAAACCTACTTCAGTAAATACAGAGAAACGACCACCTACACCATATGGAATGCTATAGGTCTTCCAATGATTCTCTATTGCCATAGAGCGTAAAACTGTAGGATGTTCATCATCAGACATATCGGTAACAGCTACCACTTCATAATTTATATTACGATCTTGTAAAGCTTTTTCCAAAATCATGAAGTTAGCCATTGGCTCGATGGTAGAACCTGACTTAGATGTAATAACGAGCATCACCTTATAGTCTGATCCTTTTGTCTGAGCTTGGTACTCTAAGGTACGAATAAGGCCTGATAAATAATCACCATCTACGTTAAATCCAGCAAAATACATCCGTGGATATCCATTTCGTTCTTCCGTACTGAGATTATTCCAAAACGCACCACATTGGACATCGAAAATAACCTTACTACCCAAGTAAGAGCCACCAATGCCTACAGATACAACTGTGTCAATATTATGGCGAGCATAGTCCCGCAGTTCATAAAGTCGTTTCAACATTGCAGGTGTATTGATACCATCTTCTGAAATATAAGGAAGTTGGTAAAACAATACCGGTTCAGGCAGTCCATCCTTAGAAACATGTCCTTCTTCAAAGCCTGTAGAACGCAAAATATTTGTATGACGCCAAACATTTTGTATAGCACGCTCAAAGTTATTTACGTCTCGTTCTTGTATGCAACTTTCATTATATATGTTAGCGTAATCTAACTCGAACCCTGATTGTAACCGCAACATCAAATATCTCCTTTACTGACATTTTATGTACAATATTCTACTCATTATACCATAAAACAATGAATAAAATATTAGTTTATGCAATCATTTTACCCACAAGCCATAGCCAAAACCCACTGCATAAACAGACCATAACAATGCGATAGGAATAGCTAGCTTAAACTTAATCTTTAAAGTCTTATGATGCCAAATAACCATACCTAATAGAGCACCAAGGCCACCAAAGGCAAATGCTAAAAATAATAATGTAAACTCTGAAATTCGATTATACCCCTTTATAGCACATAACTTATCATAGCCATACATACTAAATACAATTAGATTCCATACGCCTACAGTAACCCAAAATTGTGTATCACTCATGTCCCCAAACCTTATATTTTTTACTTATGATGAGCCTTAAAATATTCTAATGTTTTTTGTAAGCCATCATCTAATGTTGTGGATGCTACAAATCCAAAATCGCGTTCCGCCTTTGCATTGCTTAACCGTGAATGTTTGATATCACCTATGCGTTCAGCCTCATAATGAACCATAAAGTCGGCACCACTAATAGTTCTGAATCGCGTAATCAACTCATTTACAGATGTTCCCGTATTGGTAGAAACATTATAAATACCTGTACAGTTATTATTTCCCATAGCCTTAATATTAGCTTCTACCACATCTTCTACGTAAATAAAGTCTCTTGTTTGTTCCCCATCACCATATACGGTTAAAGGCTTACCTTCAACAATTAAACGATTGAAAATACTTATAACGCCGCCTTCACCACCATCACCTTGACGTGGTCCATATACATTGGCATATCTAAAGCATACTGTATTTAATCCAAAAGCTTCACGATAAATACGCAAATATCCTTCTGCGGTAAGCTTAGTCAAACCATAGAAGGATGATGGCATACCACTAAGTTCTTCAGTCAATGGTAATACTGCTAAGTCCCCATAAACAGCAGCTGAAGAAGGCATTAAAAATTGTTCAACTTTCACCTTACGACATGCATCAAGTACATTTATTAGCCCTAGTAAATTAACATCACAGTCATATCCAGGATTCTCCATTGAGGACTGCACCATAGTTTGAGCAGCCTCATGGAATACAATAGAGGGCTTAAACTCTTCAAAAATAGATACTAGCTTTGGATCTCGTACATCCATCTCAATAAATTGAGCGGACTCATGTACAAAAGAACGCATACCTGTAGATAGATTATCTATAACAAGCACATTGTGCCCTAATTCAATTAATCGATCAACGAGATGAGAGCCAATAAATCCAGCCCCACCTGTAACACATATATTCATAGTATCCTCCCTTCTTATATTTCTAAATACCTGCACCTTGTTTAGCTAGTGCATCGGCCATTTCATTATATGTATCGCCCGTATGTGCTGCCACCTTGTGAAAGTGTACGCGCACACGATTTTTTATAGAATCATAAAATGCAGCATATTGTTGAGTTAGTGCATTATTCCGTTTCCATCTTTTGGTAGCCCACATTTCAATTCCCATATAATCATAATATAAGGAACATTCAGGAATACCATGATCAACAGCATATTTCATAACATACATCGCAGCTAATAGCTCGCCAGACACATTCCAAAAAGCCGTATATCGTTCATCAGTAGAGGGAAAGGAAAAAGTCTTTCTAGTCCCATTCAAGAAGATAACACCACCTGAGCCAACAGTATTAGTCCCTTTATTATAACTACCATCAATATAAGCAATAATATGGTCGGCCTTAGTAAAATCTGGTTTCACCACATCTGGAGATACCTTATTTTGAACTTTAGAACTAAATCCTATAGGTCTAGAATTCATAGATTTAGACTTAACTGCTTGTGGCGATTTAGGTTCGCTCCGTTTAGCACTCATGAAATCACTCAAGGATAATCCTGAATCATCTACAAAGGCACGTGCTTCTGCTTCTGTAGGGAAAGATTTGTAGATAGCACCGCCAAAACCCTTTACCTGTTTCTCACAATCTGCCCATGTAGTATAAACTCCTGGTACACGGCCTTGACGAACTGCATAAAACTTCTTTGCCATACGTACCTCTTAATGATCCATTGTAAGTGATACAAATTCAGCATTTACAACAGAGGCCAAGTTCTTTGGATTTACCTTCATCTGCATGCCTCGTAGACCAGCGCTTACATATACAAACTCTTGAGGCTCCATTGTGGCATCAAAATAGGTAGGAAATGATTTTTTCATCCCCACTGGAGAACATCCGCCCCGTAAGTATCCGGTAATACCTAGTAAGTCCTTAACATGAATCAGTTCTACAGACTTATTATGACTGACACGAGCCGCTTGTTTCATATCTAGCTCTTCAGCCACTGGAATACAGAATACTACAAACCCTGTTTTATCGCCCTTACCAACAAGTGTTTTAAAGACTTGTTTTTCATCGAGTCCTAAAGCTTCTACTACATGAAGGCCTGCAGCACGCTCTTCAGACCACTCATATTCGCTAATACTATAAGGTATCTTATGAGTATCTAAAATACGTAATGCATTTGTTTTCTTATGTTTCTCTTTACCCACTATAACCTCCATATACTAGCATAACAAATAAATTTAATCATACCATAATATATTTCTATCGATAAATATATTTTTCATTACTATTTATTTACGATTTTATTAATATTTTTTAGTTCAATACGCAAGGTTCCATCATCATTAGTTTTGATTTCAATGAACTCGCGATTTTTCATATACTCTACAGGAAAAGAAATTTCAATGCCCGTATCGGTTTTAATCTTATGATGTTCGCCAACCTTCGTAGCAAACTCTCGATTAACAGGTAGAGGCCTCATCATATCCGCATCAGCTAATTCTTTCTTAGCCGCCTCTTGTTGAACAGGATTGGCTTTAAATACCTCTTCCACAATGCGAACAGGATCTACTGTATCAGATACTTCTGCATTTTTCGCAATCATAGACTTTGCAATCGTCAATTCAACGACACCATCTGACTCATGGGCTTGAGCCACCTTATCTACGATAGCTTTCACCTTTTTCACCGTATCTCTAGAAGATTGGTTAGTGCCTAATTGCAATACCTTATCTGCTAAGATATAGGATACTTCACCATCAAATTCACCTTTTGGTTCAAAAATTCGAACGCTAAAATCATGCAAATTAATCGATGCAAAGGCGCGTAACTTTTGTGAAGGCATAGGCAACACAGCCTTATGAGAAACAAGTTCTGTAGCTAAACTGCCATCATCTTCACTAAATAGTTGATGAGTAAAAGCATCATGAGCTTGGCACAGAAGAATGCAGATATAAGATGCATCCGTAACAGCTTCACAAATAATCGTATCGATAACAACGGAGTCCGTCGCTTGTTTCATATAGGTAAACAAGCTTTCACCTAAATTCTTAGATAACTCTATAAACTTAAGGTCTCCATTTTTATAATCGACTAATTGTTTACCAAATGGACTTGCATCATGCAAGGTACCTGTTCTAGCACCGGGGTCTTTGAACGCCTTAACTACATGATTTGAAATATAATCATGAATAGCTTGATCGCCAACCTTTAATTCATGTTCAGAGTATACAGCTAAAGAAGACGTAAAATCGAAAATCTCTAGCGCCGCCTTATTAATCTGCATGATGCCTCCTTATAACAGTAAAAACGATTACCCTTTATTATACCACTCTTTTAGCTTTCGTTTATCAACTTTTGAGCATTCTGTAAGAGGTAACATAGGAATAGAGTAGATGGATTTTGGCCATTCTATGGAAGGTCTATGATGCCGAATTGTTTCCATAACATCGGCGACTAGAACATTATCCTCCAACACCATATATGCTACAAAATCTTCCCCTTTTACATCATCTATGATATCGATAATAGCTACTTCTGAGACACCATCTATAGATTGCAAATAAGTTTCCATGGAGGGAATAGATATTTTATAGCCCCCCTTGTTTACCACATCGCCTTGTCGCCCAGTAAACATAAGATACCCCTCTGTATCTATATAACCACAATCATTAACGGTATATGTATCGGAAATACCTTCAATATGATATTTTGTAGTTACATATATAACCCCATCATCTGCTTTAATTCGGACCGTTGGGAATGGCCTGCCCACAGTGCCTTCTCGGTCTAGCCACTCTTTACCTGTGCAATAGGTTATATAGTTAAGCTCAGAAGCACCATAATACAGAATAAACTCCATATTAGGACATAGCTGTTGCAACTGCTCCATCAAATGACGATCAAGCACTTGTGAGCCAGCAATAATATAGTTAATCGTAGATAATTTACATTTACAATGCCTTATGAGCAATCTAAGTTTTGTAGGAAGAGCATAGATATGATCTACTTCATATCTTTCAAGCAGCTCAATCCATCGAGTAGGACGCAAGGAACTGGTAGTAACAATAGTCCCCCCTGCCCATAAGACAGCAACAACCATATTACTAACACCAGTAAAACTAAAGCTGCCTTGCAAAAAGATTTTTGTATCTTCATTTATATGAAAGATATTATTTTGAATATCAAAAAACTCTCGCCACGATTCCTCTTTTCTCCACAACGGTTTAGGACGCCCCGTAGTACCTGATGTAAGTACACCAAAATCAGTTAATGGCAACACGCCTTCATCAGCTATAATATGAGCTAATTCGTCTATATACTCAGTATCCATTTCATTATGGCATACCATAGGAATGTAACATCTATACAATGCACCTAACCATTGTACAAGTTGTTCTAAAAAGTATTGACTCTGAATTAAAAGAACTTTATTTTTTGCTGATTCTTTAACTTCAGTGAGATTTACTATATGACTAGTATCATCAATATCGATTGATAGAATAGCATCATATAGTTCACTATATGTATACTTTGTATCATCTATAATGAGAGCAATCTTATGAGGCTCTAATTCTTTATATTGTCGTAACCGTTCAATAATTGTCATTTTACATACGTTCCATAATCAAAGCAGTTCCTGTACCGCCTGCACCGGCAATAGCACACAAACCATAGCGACCATTACAAGATTCTAAAGCAGCCATACAATGAAGAGCTAATATAGCACCAGAACAGCCATAAGGATGTCCATACGCTAAGGCACCACCCAATTTATTATATTTTTCTAAATGCTTGGGATAGGCCTTATTGAAGAGCACATCAATGATAGCAAAGGCTTCATTCCATTCCACTACATCAATATCATCCATCGTTAGACCAGTGCGTTTTAAAATCGCTTCTGTGCTTTCTAAAGCTCCTTCTGGGCTAAACTGAGGGTTACCTGCCCAAGGCATAACACTATAAATTCTAAAGGGCCCTTTTTCATTAGATACGTATACAAAAGCCGCGCCATCATGAGTTAAACAAGCATTACCTGCATTTGTAATAGCATTAGGTCCTAATAAAGGCTTCATCCGTGATAATAGTTTCTCATTCATCTTAGGCCGAATACATTCATCTACACATGCTTTGCCATCGATGGTAATAGGCATAATGTAAGATTTCAAATGCGGATTATTTAAAGCTTCAGAAGCGCGTTTATGACTGCCAATAATGTAGGGATATAAGTCTTCCTTTAATACATTATGCTTTTGAATCGTCCTCTCTGCCCCTTCTAACATAGCTAAAGGAGAACAATCTTGAGGGCTAAACTGAGCAACCTTATATAAGCCTTTACGATCATCATTAGCTGCATACATCCTATCTGGCTGTAATGAAGAACTTTCAATACCACCAGCAATAGCCGAATCCATAACACCTGATGCAATATGTGTATAGGCCATCTCAATACTCATCAAGGCTGATGCACATTGCATATCTACGGTAATCGCAGGAACAGAATTCGGTAAATTAGTCATGAGCCCCATAAGGCGACCAATATTACCACCAGTCCCCACAGCATTGCCACAGAAGATTCCATCCACTTGTGAAATATCATAACGCTTGATTAATTCATCAATGAGTTGAGCTCCTAACATTTCAGGTCTCATATTTCTATATTGTCCATTTAATACGCCTATAGGGGTTCTAAGCCCACCATGAATATATACTGACATATTAGCTCCTATAAGAAAATGCAGAAAAGAGGCATTCCAAGGAATGCCTCTTTTCATTATTACATTCTAAATTTTAATTTTAGTTGCTAACCAAGAAGCAACGAGACATTTTACAATATCCCCAGGAATGAATGGGAACATTACTACAGGCAATGCCGCCCAAAGTTCAGTTTTTGTTACAATCATAAAGCCTGCAACGCCAAATAGATATACTACAGGAATAGTAATTACAAGAGAACGCCATGCATAAGAGAAAAAGCTCTTCTTAGAACCTTTGAATACGCTTAATAATGTATAAGCTATTGGCCAAGAGAAGATAAAGCCCCCTGTTGGTCCTAATAATTTACCAAGACCTGCTGTGCCACCAACGAATACTGGTAAACCTACAGCACCAAGTAAAACGTAAATGATAAATACAATAAATGCATCCTTTGGTTGCAATAATAGACCTGTTAATGTAGCCACCAAAGTCAATGCAGTTACCATAGCCGGACTAAATGGCAATGGGAACGAAATATATGCTGAAATACATAATAAGGCTGTTAATAAAGCCATTTTTGTTAAACGTCTTGCTTCCATAATTACCTCTAACTAATACATCTTTGTTTTAAAGATGTTAAATCTTCATTTTCACCAAAAAACGTAGCAGAAAATGCCAATGTGTCACCTACATAACCTTCTACATGAGCATCTTCAGAGTTTTCCACCAAAGTTACCTGATCATCTGCAATAACGGGTGCATGAAAATAAATAGCCATCTGCTGTGCAGATTTACTAATATTCCAATAATTCCATAAATTTTCTAAAATCATACAACCAGGCACTACATAGGGCGATTCACGATGAATTTCATTGGTATCGTTAATATCATTTACAAATCGTATGATATCCTCCTTAGAGAAAGATATCGTCCGATCATTCTCTTCTTCATGAATTATTGAACGAATACGAAATTTTCTCGGTACCGGTCGTAAATCAACTATTAAAAAACCTGATTTGTCTAGAATACCAATTGTAGTAGTTTTAGCAACTTGATATAAAATGCCACAGATAGATTGATCACTACCCGAAGCATCATAATGCATATGCTTAATAACACTATGCCCTGGTAATCCAAAATCATTATTACACAATGTTGTAAAGAGCGATCTCATATAATCACAGTCCTTTATTTATTCAATAAATTGATTATAATCAACATTATTTTATTAGTCAACAAAATCACCTTAGTTTTGTTGACAATAATACAAAAATATCGCCATTAAATAAAAGAACCCATGGTAACATCCACAGGTTCTTTCTTATATACATATATAGCTTCACTATTTAAGGTCTAGTTCTTTCAAATATGCTTTGAAGTTCTCACCTAACTCTTCATTACGAAGGGCATACTCAACAGTAGCTTTCAAGTAACCTAATTTATCGCCTGTATCGTAACGAATACCTTCATAAGCTAATGCATACGTATCGGTTTTAGATGCTGCTAGAGCATCAGTTAATTGAACTTCATTACCTACGCCTGGTTTTGTATTTTCTAAAATATTGAAAATATCTGGCGTTAAAATGTAACGACCTAATACTGCTAGTCTAGATGGTGCATCTTCTTTTTTTGGTTTTTCCACCAAATTATGAACGCGATATAAATTATCCGCTAATGCTTCACCAGATACAATGCCATAAGAGCTAACTTTATCTTCAGGTACAAATTGAGCCCCTAAGATAATACCAGGATGTTCATCGTAACACTCAATTAACTGTTTAAGGCATGGATTTTCAGGATTATATACAATATCATCACCAAGTAATACAGCAAATGGTTCATCACCAATAAAGGCTTTTGCACATAGTACAGCATCGCCAAGACCACGAGGAGCTTTTTGACGAATAAAGTGAACTTTAATATCTGCTAAGTCTTTAATCATAGCCAATTGTTTATTTTTACCTTGGCTTTGTAAAAGCAATTCTAGTTCCACACTGCTATCAAAATGATCTTCAATAGCGCGTTTATTACGGCCTGTAATGATTAGGATCTCTTCAATACCAGAATCTAATGCTTCTTTTACAATATATTGGATAGCAGGTGTATCCACGATAGGAAGCATTTCCTTTGGTTGTGCTTTAGTAGCTGGTAAGAAGCGTGTACCAAAGCCAGCTGCTGGAATAACGGCTTTTCTAATACGTTGCATAGTTATCTCCTAATTAAAAGTCTTTGCCAACAAATTTGATTTTCCATTGATCATTATTGCTTCTATGTGCATCCTTATAAGTTAAGTACAAGTCAAAGGAATGTAAATCACGATGCCATGTATAATATACAGAGTCTATCTGACCACTCATCATATTTGTTTTAACACTTACAGACACATCATCTAAGCGAGTCAATTTATAGTTACCGCCATAGATGAGCTCTTTAGGAAGCTCTGTAGTATCAAATCGATATGGAGAGTTATTATAAGAAATATTACGTTGATTATAGCTAACCCATACATTAGCACGATTTCCCACTTTAGAGCGGAATCTAGCGCCCCAGTAAGGCATGCTACGAATCGTGCCATCGTAACCATAGTAGTCGCGTTGGTAACCGCCCAAGAAGCGTAAATCAGCATTTTTACCAAGCTTAATTGGATCATGAGATATTTCTGTATAGTATTCCTTATGGGAACCTTTTACAGAACCTTCTTTCCAATAACCGGCATTAACGCCACCGCGTACAGTTACTGGTGATTTACCCACATGATACGTATGAGTATCTAAACGTGCCTCACCAATCTTTTCAACCCATACCGTTTCATCATTATATTCATTAGATTCTTTACTGTACCCAATTGACGCAGTAGCCCAAGGCAAGTAGTGTCTATAACCAACTTTTGGTTTAAAGCCTGATTTTGAATACCAGCGATAATCGATATAAGCTTCACCATGCTTACCAATTGGATAATCAGTACTACCATGCAAGCCAAGTCCATCATCACTACTATATGTAGGCTTTGGAACTAATGAGAATATACTGAATTTTCCTTCTTTATCATGGCGCAAGGATGCTGTATAAGAAGGTAAAGATAAAACCTTAAAGTTTTTAATGTAGAAAGACGGTTTTTTAATAATGACTTTATCGCCAGGATACACCTTGATATCTTGACCTTCTACACGATAATCTGGTGTATGTTTAAAGGCCATCGCATGTTTTGTGGTAACCATGCCTTTATCCATATGACCAGTTTCACCATCAAATGTAGCATTTTGCCCCTTCACATAGTAAGGATCATTCCAACCAAACGCTTGGTCAGCTGTAAAATGACGGTCACTAGTCCGATATGTCATATTTTGACCTGTAATATCCTTTGTTTTACCGCCATTTTCCAAAAAGCGATACCCACCAACAGTACGGTATTCTGTAGTTTTTGTATTACCTTCTATACGTGGTGCCATCAAGGTTTGATTACCTTGAGTCACTACTACATCACCTTGTGCATATACATCACCAGTGGACCCAGTATAGGACATTTTATCTGCATCAATACGAGTCGGCAATTGTTCTGTAGGTTGATCAGACTTTGCCTTTTCACCACGACGTACAACACGGATATTACTATTTTCAGGTGTAGATGCTTTAGAGATTTCTCCAAGATAGGATTGATCAACGCTATCCAATTGATCTTGATATACCGTGGTTGACTCCGTAGCGGCCCATACTGGTTGTGCTAAACAAAAAACACAAGCCGCTGCCAGCCATTGTACTTTACGTTTCCTCATGGTTACTAGAACTCCTCTTGCTTTAAGAATTTGTTAATTATTGATTACGCTTTACAACTACGATAGGTTGAGAAACATTTTCTACCGGTTCTTCTTGTTCTTCTACTGCTGCTGGTTCCTCTGTTGTTGTTTCATTTTCATCAACAGCCGCTTCATTAGTGTCTACAGTCTCTTCAGATTCATCGGCCGTATTAGGTACAGTTACTGCTTCAGCCAATTCATCATCACTGTGAGCCAAACCATCACCACCAATTACAAGACCTTGAATTGTAACAGAATCTTGAGGTTGTACATAAATAGTTGCACCAGCAGGGTATTCAATATTTTTACCCTTAACAAAGGCACCACCTACTAAGCCTACTGGTCCAAGTAAAACAGCACCAGCTACGGATGCACCAGCTGCTTTAACTTCACTGCGAGTTTTATCCTTAGCTTCTTTACCTTGTACTGCAGTAAATTCAGTACCATCAATAGCAGGGATTGTGTCAAATGTGATGTCTAATACACCATTACGACCAAAGGAACGAGCCTTTTTCAAGGATGTAATTGTACCAGATCCTACTGTACCTGCAGGTACCAATAACACATTGCCATCCATTACATTTTCAGCTACTGTGAAAGCAACAGTGTCGCCTTCATGGCTAGTTTTAGAAGAAACAGCGTCATTCAAGGTAACTTTGAAGACTTGGTTACCAGCTAATGTACCAACTTGGTTAGTAAGCGTTACATTGCTACCATATACTTTTGTTTTCAAAGAAATGATACGTTTTTGTAAAGAGCCGCTACCAATACGACCATTAACGCTACGTTCCATCTTTTCTACGCGATCTACAAGAGAACCTGCGTTAATGCTATTTTGATATGTATATTCAAGCGCATCCATTTCTTCGCGCAAAGAAATGTTTGTGCCACTACCTTCTACGGAGTTATAGAGGGAATCAACACGTTTGCTCAATGTAGCAGAATTGCCATTGAAACCAGTACCATACACGGTTTCATCAAGTTGATTAATGCGGTCCACTACAGCACCATCTTGTACTGCACCATATACAGTAGTTTCCAAAACATTTGTTTTCTCTGTAACTGTACCAGGAGCAGCAAATGCAGTGCCTGAAATCAAGGATGCCATTAAAAGTGTAAGTACTTGCTTCTTCATAAATTCCTCCACAACGTATCTAATGTATAACTGTTATACAACAGAATAAGCACGGGCCTAAGACCGTGCTTATTCCCTGAGTCTACTATTTTATATGCTCAGTGGCCATTAAATTTTCAAATCGATAATCGCAGATACACCTACGCCTTGAACACGAGATGCACCAACTGGGTTTGTGCTATCAACAGGTACTAAACCTTTAACACGAACCATACCGTTAAAGCTACCTTCTACTTGAGCAACTGCTTTAACTTGTTCAATGCTAGATGCAGGACCAGTAACTTGAGCAGCACCGATATAACCTTTTGTACCAATACTGATAATAGGTACAACTTTAGTTGTATACTCTGTGCTTAAGTTATTTTGTTTCAATAATTTATTTAAGAAAGAGTCAATTTGAGGACCGAATTTATTGATAACAATACCGATACCACCAATTTTAGCTGCACCACCAAGAATACTGCTAAGGCCGCCAGCTTGAGTAGTCAAGATGCCACCGAATGCAGTTGTAGTTAAACAAATCCCTAGAACAGCTGTAATAATCTTCTTTTTCATAATAAGCCTCCTATAGATACTTATATTTTAACAAATTCTATACATAGATTCTAGTGAAAGTATAAGAACTTACACATAAAGATACTAGCATTGTATAAAAGTCCGATGAACAACCAATGAATTTTACACAACTTAATTTAATGCTACCATCACAAAGATTTAGTGTCAATATCAACTCTCAATCATACTCTATAGGCATAAAATAGTTCTTATCTTTACATACCCTTAGGACTTAAAGAAACTCAATTAGTTAATTAGCAGATACGAGGAACTTGATCTTCACCTAACAAATCGATTAAGCGAACACCACCAATAGCGGTTTGTAAACCAACCTTACCAATATTCTTGTCTAGTGTTCTCCCAATTAACACAGCTTCTTTGCCCTCTTCAAAGCCGTGAAGAATGGAGAGAACTTCTTCTGTAACGGATTGATCTACTACCAGTACAACCTTTCCTTCATTTGCTAAATATAATGGATCATATCCTAAAATATCACAAACAGACTGTACTTCAGCGTGAATTGGTATAGCCGCTTCTTCTACCTTAATACCAACTTGACTTTGGTCTGCAATTTCTTTTAAAACAGTACCTAAACCACCACGTGTAGGATCTCGCAATAGAGCCACTTGAGGCCCCACTTTATCAAGTACAGCATGAACCATGTTATTTAAAGGCGCACAGTCAGTTTTTAACGCATCAGATAAATCCAAGCCAAATCGTTGACCCATAACAGCAATAGAATGATCCCCAATAGCACCAGATAAGATAATATCCATTCCCGCTTTCACACGATGTGGACCAATATCAATCCCATCTGGGATCATGCCAATACCCGCTGTATTTATGTAGATTTTGTCTACCTCGCCCTTTTTAACAACCTTAGTGTCCCCTGTAACAATTTGTACATTTGCAGCTTTTGCCATATCTGACATAGTATGAAGTATTTCATCTAACTCATCAAAGGCCAAGCCTTCTTCTAAGATAAGGCCACAACTTAAATATTGTGGGACAGCACCATTCATAGCTAAATCATTCACAGTACCACATACAGCTAATTTACCAATATTTCCGCCAGGGAAAAACGTTGGTTGTACTACATAGGAATCTGTAGAGAACGCCATACGTCCTGCTGTAACGGGAAATTGAGCACCATCATGTAAAGGAGCCAATAAATCATTTGTAAAGTATTTCAAAATAAAACGCTCGGTCAATTCATGACTAAATCGACCGCCATTCCCATGGACTAAGCGAACTCGTTCCATATTAATCCTCCCACGTCGATCCACCACTGGAATAACCGTATTTATACCATGCTGCACAACTACCTTCTACAGATACCATGCAAGCACCAACAGGGTGGTCAGCAGTACAGCTTTTACCAAATAATGGACATTCACTTGGCTTAATAAGCCCTTGCAATACACGACCACATTGGCACCCTTTTGGATCAAGAGAAGGCTTTTCAAGCTGGATAGGTAATGCACGTTCCACATCATAGGCTGCATATGCATCCTTTAATCTTAAGCCAGAGTTTGGAATAACACCGATACCACGCCACGCATCATCACATACATCATATACTTCTTTGATCATCGCTTGCGCTACCGGATTCCCCTTCTGCATAACTACAGAATGATAGGTATTACCCACCACAAAATTACCGGTTTTACGTTGCTCTAAAATATTTGCTATAGCAGATAAAATCTCAAGTCCATCAAAGCCAGCAATACAAGACGGTATGTGATATTCTTCAGGTAAGAATCGGTATGGCTCTTCACCAATAATAACGCTTACATGACCTGGCAAAATAAATCCGTCAATATGACCTTCTTGTTTATCTAATAAAGCTCGTAATGCAGGAGGCACTAATTTATGAGATACAAGGAAGAAAACATTCTTCAGCCCTGCTGCATGAACTGCTTTTACAGTTGCACAAATAACGGCAATAGTCGTTTCAAAACCTATAGCCAGAAATACTATTTTCTTATCTGGGTATTTTTTACTAAGTTCTACCACCTCTAAAGGGGTATAAATGACATGAATATGGGCGCCCTTTGTTTGAGCCTCACTAAGACTGCTATAGCTACCAGGAACCTTTAACATATCCCCAAAGGTAGCAATAATAACATCATCCCGTTCAGCATAGGCTAACGCCTTATCCATATACGTTTGATCTGTTACACATACAGGACATCCTGGTCCACTTACAAGTTCAATGCCACTTGGCAATAATTGTCGAAGACCTTCACGGAAAATCGATACAGTATGTGTACCACAAACCTCCATAAGCCTTACGGTTTCCCCAGGCTCATGAAGGGCATTGATACGTTTTAATAACGCATCAGCACTGTTCTGCTTTTCCTGCAAAGTAAGCTTCTTCAAGTTCTTCTAGCTCCTTAAAGGCCTCTAATGTTTTTTGTGCCTCTTCTTCATCAACAATTTGTACAGCAAAACCCGCATGGACTAACAACCAGTCCCCTACCTTTGCTTCTGGTACGAGGAGTAAGCTGCAGTCACGGGTGGCACCTGTTAATTCAACAGTGCCAATAACATCATTCACAGCTACTAACTGTGCTGGTACAGCTAAGCACATACTATCTCCTTATATATTATATTAATAACAAATTCTATGAGTTTACTTTCGAGAAAGAAAACTCACCATATATAAATATTTCTAATATCATTGTATCACAATTGTAGTAATTATTAAGTGATACTAACTACAAGAATATATAACTATTTCTGATTGCCAATCCATAGTTGACCAAAGGCTAATCCGCCATCATTGGAAGGAACCGCTTCATTCATATACAAATCGCCTACATGCCAAGCGCGATATATCAGCTCTACTAATTTGCGATTTTGAAATACACCGCCAGAAATAGCCGCATCACTAACATTATAGCGCTCCATTAAATCCGCTGCGGTTTCACATAATGCGATAGCAACGGTTTTATGGAAAGATGCAGCAAGATGAGCCCTAGATTCACCATTAACTACACCATCCATAATGGATTGAACGGTAGGTGTAAAATCAAGAATTCGCCCATCATAGTTATAATCAAGCAATATTCCTTTTTCATCACCACATAGAGCCTCTAAGGCTATAGCAATTTGTGCATCATAGGTGTGGACCATACCAAGCCCTAAAAGAGAGCCAACCGCATCAAACAAACGACCACAACTCGTTGCTTGAACCATAGGCATCGTAGATTGTAATGCTTTATCTAATATGGCCCAACCTTTAGGCAATTCTTTCATCCAATCTTGGTAGATAGGTGGAACATCATCACCATAGTAATTTCGAATATACCATAAGGCTTGGCGCCATGGCTCGGAAACAGCTTTCTCTCCTCCCGGTAATGGCGCTTCATGGATATGAGCTAATCGTTGATATTTATCTCCCTTGCAAAGGAGAAATTCACCACCCCATACCGTTCCATCTGGTCCATATCCGGTACCATCCATGGCAATCCCCAGCACTGGACCTTCAAGATTGTGCTCTGCCATGACTGATGCAATATGAGCGTGATGATGTTGAACAGATATAACAGGAATCTGTGCGCTTTTACCAATGCGCTCTCCTAAGTGGGACGAGAAAAATTGAGGATGACTATCTACAATAATTTTCTCTGGTTGTATAGAAAACAATTCCTCATATCGGTCAATAGTCCACTCCAATGTGGCATGAGTAGATGCATTTTGTAGATCCCCAATATGTGGGCCTACAAGGACTTCTGAGCCTTTATTCATAGCAAATGCATTTTTAAGATCACTACCCATGGCTAATATCGAAGTTTGCCCTGAAAGTTCACAATGAATAGGTTCTGGTACATAACCACGACTACGACGAATCAATCGAGGTTTATTATGGATGACAGTTACAACAGAGTCATCGAGAGGTGCATAGATTTGACGATTGTGTACCAAGAAATAATCGGCAACCGATTCTAACTCTTCAAAGGCTTGATTATCATCATATAAAACTGGATCACCACTTCGATTACCGCTTGTCATAACCCATGCTGCATCTGATGGTAATAGTACCTCATGCATCGGTGTATATGGTAACATTACGCCAAGCATATGATTATCCGGAGCTACATGGGGACTCAAACGCACTAAACTATCAGTATTTCTTTTTAATAATACGATAGGCCGTTCCATTCCCGTCAAAACATCTAATTCTTCATCACTAAGATGGACAAGCTCAATTGCCGTATCTAGGGACCCTACCATAATTGCTAAGGGTTTATGTGGTCGATTCTTACGCTTACGCAAGCGTTGAACCGCCGCATCATTTCGAGCATCACAAACTAGGTGGTATCCACCTATCCCTTTTATAGCAATAATACTACCTTCATTGATTAATTCACGGGTAGTATTCCATACATTTACAGTATCTACAACCGTACGATTAGGTTTATATAAAGTATAATGAGGACCACATTGAACACAAGCATTTGGTTCAGCACGATAACGGCGCCCCTCTATATCTTCGTATTCAGCCTTACAAGCTTCACACATAGGAAACTCGTCCATCGTCGTTCGTTCCCGATCATAGGGAAGTGATTTAATAATCGTATATCGTGGGCCGCAATTTGTACAATTAATAAAAGGATATTCTTTTCTACGCTTGTCCTGTTGTAGTTCTTTAAGACAATCAGCACATGGCGCTGTATCGGCACTAATAAAGGTGCTAACTGCTTCCCCTAATGGAGATGGCTCCACAGAAAACTCAACTTCATTATTTTTTATAGTAAGATGTTCTACTGTTTGACTTGTAATACGGCACAGTCTAGGTCGGTCATCTTGAATCGCATCTAAAAACAACTGCAAATCACTAGTACAACCTTGTATCTCGACGTAAACACCTTGGCTATCATTATATACAAAACCTGTTAAACCTAGGGAATGTGCCCACATAGAAACAAGGGGCCGGAATCCGACCCCTTGAACTATACCGGTATAACGAATTCCCCAGCGTTCTATAGTTTGATTACTATTTTGTTTCATATAAACTCCTACTATAGACGGAGAATTAATGGCTATTAACCTAATGCTACAGGAATACTGCCATCAATGCCAGCTTGTTCTAACTCGGCTTGAATCATAATAGCGCATTCAATACGTTTCTTTTGTAAGCGGCAGCCAAATTCATAAGGTGTTTCTAAATCGCCACCTAATGTAATGTTGTTAGCATGACAGCCACCAGAACAGAAGAATTTCGCCCAACATTCAGCACAAGTTGGTTTAGAGAATACATGTGTATTACGGAAATCTTTAGGAATTTCTGTATTTTGTAAACCATCATACACATTGCCAAGCACATATCCATCTTTACCTACGAATTGATGACATGGGTAAATATCGCCATTTGGTACGACTGCCATATATTCATGACCTGCCCCACAACCACGAAGGCGTTTAGCCATACATGGACCGCGATACAAATCCATACGGAAGTGGAAGAAGTTAAACTTCTCGCCCCAACCATCTAATTGACGTTGTAAATAAATATCTGCTAATTTTTCATATTCTTTTTCCAATACAGGCCAATCCTCTTCGCGAAGAACATAGTCCCCCTCTTCACCTACTACAGGCTCCATGGATAAATGTTCGAAGCCAAGATCAGACATAGCCATAACGTCTTTTGTAAAGTCTAAGTTTTTATGTGTATACGTACCACGTACGTAGTATTCAAGGCCATGGCGTTGTTTTACCGCATTGATAAGGTTTTTAGCAATATATTTATAAGATTCCGCACCACTACCAGCTACAGGACGCATCGCATTATGTACAGATTCACGACCGTCCAAAGATAATACAAGGCTCATCTTATGTTCGTTTACATAGTCGATTTTATCTTGTGTTAATAGCATGCCATTTGTAGTCAATGTAAGCTTGAAAATCTTATTGTGCTTTTCTTGAATGGATTCAATATATTCAACTGTTTGTTTAACAACATCCCAGTTCAACAAAGGTTCTCCACCAAAGAAGTCTATTTCACAATGTTGACGAGGTCCGCTCATTTTAATGAGGAAATCTACAGCACGCTTCGCCACATCAAAACTCATTAATTCACGTTTTACACCGCCGTAATCACCTTGGCTGGCAAAACAGTATTTACATGCTAAATTACAATCATGAGCAATATTTAAGCATAATGCCTTAACAATAGGTTTTTCACCTACTACAAGTTTAAACTCTGTACTCATCGGAGCAAACAATTGCTCTGCTTTAATGAGCTCATCTAACTCATCCATAATCTCATCAAGTTCTACGGCATCTTCTTTAGCATCTAATGCAGCATGTACTGCATCGCGATTAGTGCCATCATATATGTCAAGAACTCTATCAATGAGTTCGTCGATAACGTGAATAATACCACTATTAACATCTAAGCAGTAATAGTTATCCTTCATCCGAAACTTATGGATCATTGGTTTTAATTCTAACATGGTACCTCCAATTATTATGTATGGTAAAAGTTCTACTATATAGAACTTTCTAGATAATTGTACCACATTTCCACGCTAAACGTTATGAAAAGAGTCATAAAGATATACCATACAAAGTATGTATTATACACATAAACAAAAAAGGCCCGCTAAGCGAGCCTCTTTATTATTTTTGTTTGCAAACTTGGTTACCAACTGTGCAGCTTGTTTTGCAAGCAGATTGGCAAGATGTTTGACATTCCCCACAACCGCCAGTTTTAGCAGTTTTTTGCAAGGATTCAGTGTTGATAGTACGAATACGTTTAGCCATGGTTATCCTCCTCAATACTTATCGAATGATATTTATTTTATCATATTTATGAAAAGCCTGTAAAATACTATTTAGTTATGTTTTCGTCTACAGATTTGATTTTATTAACTTCTGTAGTTTTATTTGCATCTGCTCCTACTGTTGTTGCAGCGCTTGTAACAGCATCAGTTTTTTCTTTCTTAAGAGTATCCTTACGCAATACCTTGCGTAATGCCAATGCAACTGGAGTAACGATAACAGCTGCAAAAACAGCTTCTGGAATACCATGCGTAACAGATAAGAATACAATAGAGCCTAATACTTGATCTGGGCTTAGGTTCATTTTAATAGCAAACATATCTGCGTAAAGCAAGAAGATAAGTCCCATAACCATAATTGTATGGAATACAGTCCCCATGAAGGCAGATACAAGAATGCGTGGACCTTGAGATGCTTTCCACAATAATAAGTATACTAAATATGCTAATACAGGGAAAAGTATACGTGGTAACACAGAAATGATTGGATTAATAAATAGTGGAGATAAAATATTTGGAGCTGTAATATTTTGCCACAAGCTATAGCAACCAAAGATAAACCCTACAAAAGCACCAACTTTAGGCCCCTCTACAATTGCACCAATAAGTGTCGGTACATGTAAAGTAGTTACATTAAGCGGGCCTAATGGAATAATACCATAGCCAGATACACCTAATGCGATTGTGATCCCCGCCAACAAACCAATAATGGTAAGCTCACGAATAGTAATACCACTCTTTTTCTCTTTTTTAACCTGTTTACGTTCAACGGGGCTAGTCGTTTCATTGCCTGGGATTGATACAGTTGAGTTATCATCCACTGGACGTTCATTGTTGTTCATAGATCCTCCTTCGTTCTCATTCCTTACGGATATAAGTCGAAACTAGAAATTAAATACGTTCACGGCGTCGTGAAATAATACCACGCTCTACCAATGCACCTATAATCACTGCTACACCTGTCATACCAGCTTCTAACAAAGTTGGGGTAACAAACACTAGTGGATTACCTTGATACGTTGGAAAAACGGTGGGAACTAAAGATAAAACAAATTCTGGAATATAACCGCCATATAAAATATGAGCATTCATAGCGAGCCATAAACCAGCAGTTAAAACAATACGGAATAATCGTATACCTTTATAAGCTATTTCTCTTGGGTATAAATAGAATACAAATACCAATAAGGATATAAGTAATAACACCAATTCTGCAAAGAGTATATTTACATTCATGGATGACGCATACATGAAGTATACCATAGGATCTTGTAGATCAATATAGAGCAGTGAACCAATATATAAGAATGGAATTGGTATAGTGTACCCGATTATATCAAGTGCTTCATCCACCATACCCCACCGATGATTTCGATTGAAAAACTTTGTTGCCAACAAACCACAAAGTTCAATAAGTACTTGAACTATGAAATACACTACGAAGAGGAGTAATGCTGTTACAATTCCATTTTCTGTAGTAAAGCTAAAGGGCGTATGAAGAAATGAAAATACAGTCCACCAAGCCCAACTATACGTATGATATCCCATACTCAATGGTAGATCGTCATTAAATTTAGCATTCTTCAGTCTTCGTACCATAAGAGGTATTACGAGGGACAACACGGGGAATACTAAGATTGGTAAAGCTAGCGCTCCACTCAAAGAAAGAACTGTCGTTACAGCACTTACAAATAATGCACAGACAACGGTAAATAACCAGAAACTCTTATTCATTACGGCCTCCTACTAAACGAGTAAGACCATATGCCAAAAGCAAGCTAATAGTAACACCAATATACATAGCTACTAAAAAAGCTACATCTCGACCAACGGTTGGCCAGCTCCATAACATGGATAAATCTACACCAAGAAAAATACCTTTATAGCTAATACCGTGGATGATAATCCAACTTATAACATAGGCAATACGGCTAATCGATTTACCATCTCCAAAGGCACTACTTTTAAACGATAAATATGCCCAAGGCATAACTAGTGATAAAAGTAAATACCATACAAGTGCTACCGTCGCACTTGATCCATTATGAATCATATACGCAATAATAGGAATTACTACGATAAATATATTCAAGTAGATGGATCTTTTACAAATATCTATTAATGTGTTCATAAAGATCTCCTATGATATGTAATCTCTTTGTATTTTACAATAATCATAGATAAATGTCATCAAAAAAGAAAAACCTCCATATAGGTAAATGAATACCTTATATGGAGGTTTATAATTAAGCTACTACGGAGTCAGCTGTTACATCAATTGTAGGAACAGTTTCCTTTGTTTCTTCTTTTTTCAACAATGGAGTCATGCTTTCTAAGCCGATACCCAATGTGAATAGATTATGCAACCATGCTGTTTGGCTTGGCGGCATAATACCGAGTACGCCACCACCTACAAGAGCACCGTTGAAACCAACGATACCATTGTAATTAGCTTTGATGCGTTTCATCAATGCCATAGAAATGCGGCGTAAATCTACAAGAGCCTGTAGATGGTCGGAAGAAATAGTAACATTTGCAATTTTTTGAGCAATTGGAGCGCCTTCATTCATAGCGATACCAACATGTGCTTCAGAAATTGCTGGGGAATCGTTAATACCATCCCCTACCATCATAACAGTATAGCCTTCAGCTTTTGCTTGTTTTACATAAGCCGCTTTATCTTCTGGCAATACTTCAGCATGCAATTCATCGATGCCGAGTTCGTCAGCTACACGTTGTGCATTACGTTTGGAGTCACCAGTCATCATGACAACCTTTTTAATACCCAAAGTGTGTAAATCAGCTATAACTTGTTTTGCTTCCTCACGAACAGGGTCTTTAATACAAATAACCGCTGCTAATGTACCCCCAATAGCGAGGTAAATATGGGAAGATGAATTTGGTAAATTGTTGAATTTTTCTTGTTCATCTGTAGGAATTTTTGTCTTTTCATCATCAAAGATGTAGTGAGCACTACCAATGCGTACACGGTAGCGACCGACTTTAGATGCAATACCATGAGCTACAACGTATTCTACATCGGAATGCATTTCCTTGTGAGGCAAGTCATGATCCTTAGCAGCGCGTACAATTGCTTTTGCCATGGAGTGAGGGAAATGTTCCTCAATACATGCAGCTAATTTCAACATTTCATCTGCATCATGACCGTTGAACGGGATGATTTGTTCAAACTCAGGTTCTGCTTTTGTAAGAGTACCAGTTTTATCGAACACAATCATATCTGCTTGTGCAATTTGTTCTAAGAACTTACCACCTTTAACAGTGATACCGCGTTTAGATGCTTCTTGCATAGCGGAAAGTACTGACAATGGAATAGATAATTTTAGAGCACAAGAGAAGTCAACCATAACGAAAGACAATGCTTTCATTACATTTCGAGTCAACAAATATGTTAAACCAGCACCAATAAAGCTAATTGGAACTAATTTATCTGCCATGCGGTATGCTTGTTGTTCCATACCAGATTTCATTTGTTCAGACTCTTCAATAAGGTTAACGATTTTTTCGTAACGAGATGTTTTGGATGTACTACGTACTTCTACAATAGCTTTACCGTCTTCTACAACAGTACCTGCATATACAGAACTATCTTTATCGCGGCGAACCGCTTCTGGTTCACCAGTCATGGAGCTTTCATTAACAAGAACAACACCATCGATAACGACGCCATCCAATGGAATCACTTCGCCTTGACGAATGATAATTTGATCGCCTGCCACAACTTCGTTAACTGGCTTGCTCACTTCAATGTCATCAACTAAAACCCATACTTTATCTACGTTCAAGGACATGCTTTGAGCGAGATTTAATACAGATTTACGGTGAGTCCATTCTTCTAAGATATCACCAATACCTAATAGGTACATAACAGCGCCAGCTGTAGGGTAATCCTTTTGAAGTAATGCAGCACCAATAGCTACACCATCAAGTACTTCGACAGTTAACTTACGTTGCCACAATGTTTTAATAGCCTTACCAATAAATTTAATACCATCAAACCAAGCCCATGCAGCTGCAATAGGCGCAGGAAGCACTGCTTTTTTACCTAAGTAAAGTGCAGTACGGTTGATCATCATTTCACGGTATTTTTTATTTACCAAGCGAGGAGAATATTCGTTTAAAGCAGGAGCTTCAGACAAATCTAAATCGCGTAGACCTAGCACTGCATCACGCACAGCATCAACATCGCCAGTATGTTTAATGGCGATTTGACTGCTACGAGTGTAGAAGGTTACATCTACAATTGCATCATTAAGGAGTAATGTATCCTCTACATAAGCTGCTTCAGCCTCTGTAAAGTGATGACCAGTTACCTTAACATGCAAGCGATTTCTGAGTTTTTTTACTACAGAAAATTGTAACATATGTGCAATCCTCTAATTATTTGTTTTCTTCAAAGATTTCTTCGTTGCGTGCTTCGTTGATTTCTTGAGCTTCTGCCAATACATCAGATGCGGATGCTTGTACTTTTTCAGCTGTTTCTAATACAGTTTCTTTAGCGCGAAGACCAGCTGCTACGATACCAGCATATACTTTTTTAGCATCTTTAGAAGTTAATACTTTAAGACCTACAGTACCCAATGCAAGACCTGCTGCGAATAAGTTAGCGTTTTTAAGATTTTTTTGATCGATGTTGAACATGATAATATTCCTTTCTACTAAATATGATAAAAAATTTAATTACTATATTTGAAAAGAGGAGCCATTATAGAGACCCCTCATTCAAATTCAGAATTCGTATTAGCTTACTTAGCAGTACGTTTAATGCCTAGTGCTTTATTGGAACCATCACAGCTGCAGTTACCACCGCAACCAGAAGATTTTTTAGAGCCAGACTTGGAGCTACCGCCACCACAGCCACAGCCACCTTTACCAGACATTTGTTTGTAAAATTTATTACCGATATAAGCTAATGCTAATACAACTATGAGTCCTATAACAAGATTATCCATTATTATGCCTCTTTCTCAATATCTACTAAATTATAATATGTGTATTAGTGATAAACAAGATAAAAGCAATATCTAAAGGATATTTCCCTTTTCTCATTATCATTTAACCACGAATATTGATAATTATCAAGTATTATTTTTAAATTACTTATAACAAAATCGCAATTTTTAAATTCATTTTTGTTTAAAGAATCTAAAGGTGGCTAAACTCTCCTATTTAGCGACTCTAGATTAGAAACCTAATGCGCGACCAATGTTATAGAAGATGAAACATGCAATCCATGCAAATGTATTTTCATAGCAGAACATGAATGCAACCCATTTCCAAGAACCTGTTTCACGTTTGATAACAGCTAATGTTGCCAAACAAGGTGGGTAAATTAATACGAACAACATCATTGTTAATGCAATCAATGGTGAGAAGTTTGGATCATTTTGTAAGTAATCAGTCAATGGAGCTGGATTTTTATCATCACCACCTACTGCATATACTGTACCCAATGTAGAAATTACTACCTCTTTAGCCGCTAAACCAGCTACGAGAGATAAGCCCATTTTCCAGTCGAAGCCCAATGGTTCAAGTACTGGGTTGATTGCTTTACCAAAGGATGCTGCATAGGATTGTTCAATTTTTTCAGCAGCTTGTTCTTTATCAAGTTTGTCATTTTCAGCATCTAAGTTAGCACTGTTTTTATACATTGCCCATGCTGCTGGGAACAAGTCTTTATTTTCATCTTTAATATCATTGAATAATTCAGGTGCTTCAGAATCATCCTCTACTGCTACTTCAGGTTCATCTTCTCCTGCTTGCTTAGCAGCATCAGTAGCATCTTGTACAGTAGATTTCATATCTTCAACAATTTTATCAACTGCATCTTTTTGGTCATCTGTAGCAATACCGAATTGAGATAATGTAGCTGCATCTTTTACTTCATACTCTTGAGCAACTTGTTCTTTCACTGCATCATAATCTTTGGAGTATTCTACATCCATTGGATATGCAGTGATGAACCAAATCAAGATGGAAGCAGCCATAATGAAAGTACCGGCTTTAATGATGTACAATTTAGCACGTTCATACATGTGCATCCATGTAGCTTTCAATGTAGGCAAATGATATGGAGGTAATTCCATTACAAATGGTTCTGCTTCACCAGCAAATAAGAACTTACGGAAAATTTTTGCAAAGATAATACCGAAGATGATACCCAAGAAGTATACAGAGAATACAACTAAAGTACTATCCCAACCATTTGGGAAGAACGCATTTGCAAATAAGATATACACTGGCAAACGTGCAGAACAACTCATGAATGGTGTAATCAAAATCGTAACCATTCGATCCTTGTAGTTGTCGAGGATACGGGCACCCATTACGGATGGTACGGAACAACCGAAACCCAATAATAAAGGAATAAAGGATTTACCATGTAAGCCACATGCGCGCATTACACGGTCAATAACGAAGGCTGCACGAGCCATATAACCTGTATCTTCCAAGAAAGAAATGCCAAGGAAGAGTAATAAAATTAATGGTAAGAATGAAAGTACCGCACCTACGCCGGCAATAATACCATCAGATACGAGTGACTGTAATTGGCCCTCTGGAATAGTCTGAACCGCATAAGCTTGTAATGCAGCGAAACCATCCTCGATCCAACCTTGAGGAATACCACCAACGAAGTTAACGAACGCAAACAATAAGTACATAACAACCATGAAGATTGGTAAGCCCCAAATTCGATGCGTTAAGATTTTGTCATAACGGTCAGAGCGTGTTTCCAATTGAGTTGGCGCTTGTGTTAAACATGTATTATATACTTCTACTGCAAAGCGGTGACGATATTCTTGGAAGACAATATCAAGATCAACTTGATCCTTAATTTCTTCACGAATAGCTTCAGCCTTTTGAATAACAGCTTCCGTATTATCAAAGCGCATAACTTTGCCAATAACGTCAGCATCTTTTTCTAACAACTTAACAGCAATCCAACGAAGTGGATATGTAACAGTGCCCGCTTGTTTTAGCAATTCTACAAGCTCACTAATTTTACCTTCTAACAAATCACCATAGTTAATTGTTACACCAGGAGCTTTTTGAGAAGCAGCTACACTAATTATTGCTTCTAACAAGTCTTTTGTACCAATGTTTGTACGACCTACTGTGCTAACAATTGTAGCCCCTGTCATTTCTGCCATTTTTTTTAGGTCGTATTTGATGCCCATTTCTTCAGCAACGTCAGCCATGTTTAGAGCAATAACCATTGGCTTTTCAAGTTCCAATAATTGTGCAGCTAAATATAAGTTACGTTCCAAGTTAGATGCATCAAGAACATTAACAATAACATCTGGGTTATCATTTACGATAACATTACGCGCTACTAACTCATCCAAGGAACGTGCAGTTAAGCTATATGTACCTGGTAAGTCAATAAACAATAACTCATGGCCATCAAAGTTCGTATGGCCTTCCTTTTTTTCTACTGTAACGCCGGCATAGTTACCAACGTGTTGCTTCGCCCCTGTGATATTGTTAAACATTGTAGTTTTACCACAGTTAGGGTTACCTGCTAAGGCAATGCGAATTTGCCCATTTTCTGCCATGTGAACCTCCTATTGAACCTCTACATCAATCATGCCAGCTTCGCTTGTACGAAGTGCTAATTCAAAGTTTTTTACTTTGATTTCCACCGGATCCCCCAAAGGGGCAAACTTCATAACATGGATTTTTGTACCATTTACAAGACCCATGTCAATTAGACGATGCTTAACATTACCACTGCCATGTAGTGCAACAATAAGACCAGACTCACCTGGTTTCATGTCTTTTAACTTTTTGATAGCCATACGACACCTCCTAATTATTGTACCTAACAACCTCATATTAAACACACCAAATAATAATGCGTATTAATATCTTAAATTATTATATCAAAGAAATCATTAATTTCAACAATTATTATCATTTTTTTGGTAATTTTCTATCTCATATATATATTTTTTTCTCATATTAAATATGAGGATTGATTTATCAATCCTCCATGAACCCCTATATGGTATGGTAGCATTCGCGCTGTCACCAATAAAAAAAGAATACCTAAAAAATAAGAATCACTACTAAGATAATCATTATTGATAATTTAATCATTCTCATTTATATTTTTAAAATTTATTCAAATATAAATATTTTAATGTTTTTTATTCTCATAAACATCTATCTACATCGTCATTTCTTAATCTATTATCAATTAGTATCTTTAACAATCGCATCATTAGTTTTACAAATTTACTATAGCGCCATGCAAAATTAGTACGCTATGTAATGATTCAATTTATTTGCCCCTACTATGTGCATAAGGTATAATTAATATAATATGTATTATAGAAAGGACGATCCATGAAATCTTTTAAATCTCTAGGCGTTTGTGATGAACTCATCCAAGCCCTTCAAAAACAAGGTATCAAGGAGCCAACTCCAATTCAAGAACAAGCCATTCCTGTTGTATTTAAAGGGAATGATGTTATAGCAAAAGCTCAAACAGGCACAGGCAAAACATTAGCCTTCTTATTGCCGATTCTACAACGTGTTCACACTGATGTGCATCAAGAACAAGTGCTCATCATTGCACCTACCCGTGAGCTTGTAAAACAAATTTCCGATGAGGCAAAAGAAATAGGTTCTATTTTAAATGTAGACATCCTCCCTCTCATCGGCGGTAAAACGATTGAAGCACAGTTACAACAATTAGGACGTCGCCCTCAAGTTATTTTAGGCACTCCTGGTCGCCTATTGGATCACGCAAAACGGGGTTCACTCCACTTAGATTGCATTCGTCGTGTCGTACTCGATGAAGCTGACCAAATGCTTCACATGGGATTCTTACCGGACATTGAAAACCTCATTAGTCAAACAGATGCTAATAGACAACTTTTACTATTCTCTGCAACAATTCCTGATAAGATTAGAAATCTTGCAAAAGCGTATATGTCTAAACCGGCTTCTGTAACAGCTGAGGGTAAACATGTAACACTTGAATCTATCGATCAACGCGTATACATGATGAACACAGAAGAAAAAACGCAACGTCTCATCAAAATGATCGAAGAAGACAACCCATTCTTAGCAATTGTGTTCTGTAATAAGCGTGAAGGTGCTGTTCGCTTATCCTATGAGTTAACTGCAGCAGGCCTAAATATTGCTGAAATGCATGGCGATTTGACACAAGGTCGACGCACTCAAATATTACGTGATTTCGCAAAAGCTAAAACACAAATCTTAGTAGCTACAGATATTGCGGCTCGCGGCATTGACATCGAAGGCATTACACATGTTTATAACTACGACGTACCACGCGACGTAGATTACTATATCCACCGTATTGGCCGTACTGGTCGTGCAGGCAACTCTGGTGTAGCTGTTACATTTGCTACACCGCAAGATGAATCTTGGTTACGTCGTATTGAGCGCGCCATCCAAGCAACGCTTACTAAATACACTAAAGATGGACAAATTAAGACTAAAGGTAATGCAAGTGCGGCACCTAAACGTGCAAAAGTATCTGGCAAACCTAAGATTACAAGTTCCTATCAATCTACAAAGGCTAAAGCTCATAAAGCTCGTGGCCATAAAGGTGCTAATACACGCCAACGCCGTACGTCCACATCACAAACAGGACGTCGTGGTAAACGCAGATAAAATTAAAGACGCGTACAGAACATCTGTACGCGTCTTTTTATGTTCTTAACTAATATACATCTTATTATTTATTAGCATAAATGCTTGGCACTCCATTCACATCGGAGCATTGTGTCTTGCATTGAGATCGATTACTGCAAACCCAGTTAATACGTCCTCTCGCCTCTTGCTTAACAAAATACCCTTCTTTACATCGTGGACATTTATATTGTTTATCTTCGTCAGCTACAATGATATTACTTTCACCCTTTGAAACATCACCCTCAACCGGTTGTGTATGTTTACAAGCAGGATAATTAGTACAGCCTAAAAAAGCACCAAATTTACCATTACGCTGTTGCATTCTGCCCTTATTACACTTAGGACAGACCGGCAAAGAAGATAGATCTACATCAGAATTATCCATCGGACGTTTCCGGTTTTGATTCGTTATAGTGCGAACTACATTGGGCATCATTTGACCAGAATTTACCTGTTTATCAAAGCCAAGCTTATCAATCAACAACTGTAAAAACTTAACTTGATCAGACAAGAAGGAATCTAAGGTATCCTCCCCTTCGCTCATGAGGGCCAAACGTTCTTCCCATACAGCCGTTTCATCAGGATATAACAATTCATCAGGCAAAGCATCTACTAAAAGGTAGCCCGTTTCCGTAGGTGATAGAACTTGCTTCTTACCAGATGTTTTCATAAAGCCACGACTGATAAGTTCGTCAATAATATTGGCACGAGTCGCCTCTGTACCAATACCAGATACAGCCTTTAATTGCTTTTTCAAGTCTTCATTTTTTACAAACTTGTGAATTTCCTTCATCGCTTGTAACAACGTAGACGGTGTAAAGCGAGAAGGCGGCTTAGTTTGCTTCGCCTCTACAGAGGAATCCGTGTAAAGCACAGAATCATTTTTCTTAACCGCAGGCAAATGATCTGTTTCTTCAATAGCCTCTTTTTTAGAGTCTGTTTCTGCACCACGTTCATCAGTTAAATCAGGTTCATCATTATCTGTCACAGATTTAGACTTTTGTCGTTTATAAAGTAATTTCCATCCTTCGTCTATAACTACACGGCCATTGGCAACAAACTCTTCTTTGCATTGCTCCACGACGATTTTAGTTTGCTCATAAATATGTTCGCCATAAAACTGAGCAATATAGGCCTGACTAATGAGGAAGTAAATATTGCGTTCCTCACGGGACAAACTATTTATATTACAAGCTACGGTCGTAGG
This sequence comes from Veillonella dispar, assembly GCF_900637515.1. NCBI lineage: Bacteria > Bacillati > Bacillota > Negativicutes > Veillonellales > Veillonellaceae > Veillonella > Veillonella dispar. The sequence continues at coordinate 1,373,373 of NZ_LR134375.1, forward strand.
AATTATAGCATGATGGGCTGTAATCTTCTTTTCATTCCAAGCGCGGCTCTTAATGGAGCGGTCTGCATCAGTAGCCCACTGTGCTAGTCTTTCATCTCCTGCATTCTGTAAATTATTGAGAATTGCATTGCGGTCACCATATTGATTTGGTGGTAAATATTCACAATCAGAACGAGGGTATGTAGTCAATTTCTTTTCATATAGTTTCTGTGCTGTATCAAGTACAGTTTGCGGATCATAGGAAAAAGCTTTACCAGCTAATACCTGCAAAGATGATAGAGACAATGGTAAACGCTGTACATCTTTCTTTTTAGATTTTGTAACAGCTTTAATAACTCCATCTGACCCCGCCTGTAAGCGCTCTACTAATTCATCGGCTATGGCTTTATTAATAAGACGTCCATCTGGGTCAAGCCCCTTTTGTTCGTCTGTAGGCTGCCACGTAGCCCAGAATACACCATTTGGATGATTATATAAAACCTTTAATGTAAAATAATCGACCGGTTTAAATGCCGCTAGTTCTCGCTCTCTGCGCACCACAAGGGCTAATGTTGGAGTCTTAACACGACCGATAGGTAATGTTACTTTATTACCTTTATAACGTTCAGACAATGTATAGGCACGAGATAAATTCATGCCAATAAGCCAGTCTGCACGTGCTCTAGCCAATGCAGATTGATATAGATTGTGAAAGTCTTTATTATCCCGTAGATCATTTAATGCGGCACGAACAGATTTTTCGTCCAATGCATTTAGCAAGATACGTTGTACAGGTTTTGTATTTCCTACATAATATAATACTTCATCAACCAACAATTGACCTTCCCTGTCCGGGTCACCTGCGTTGACGATAATGTCCGCTTTACCGATTAATTCTTTTACAGTCTCAAACTGTTGACGACTACTATCCGTAACGAGTAATTTCCACTCATCAGGCACAATAGGTAAATCTTGAGGGCGCCAGCGGATATATTTATCATCGTAATCACCAGGTTCTGCTTGATGTAATACGTGCCCTACAACCCAAGTCACCACATCATCACCTTGGATAAAATAGCCATTCCGTTTTTGGATATTCTTGTTTTCTGGCAAGCATTTACTAATTTCGCGAGCCATGGATGGCTTTTCCGCAATAAATAACCTCATGGTCCCCCTCCTTAACATAAAATAACGGCTATTCCCCAAGCCGCTCTTTGAAATCTCATTATACTACAATTTAGTGGTCATAACTACCAAAATCATGTATAATTTTAAAGATATGAATGGTGTGAAGATGATATATTAAAATAAGACTTTCACAAACGAAACAATAGAGGTGAACTATGACATTTTTAGAAGAAGTGCAACGTCGGCGTACGTTTGCTATCATATCTCACCCGGATGCGGGTAAAACTACATTAACAGAAAAACTACTTTTATACGGTGGTGCCATTCACTTGGCGGGGTCAGTTAAATCTCGTAAAACAGCAAAACACGCCGTATCTGACTGGATGGAAATCGAAAAACAACGTGGTATCTCCGTAACGAGTTCCGTATTGCAATTCGACTACGATTGCTGTCGTGTCAACATCCTCGATACCCCTGGTCACCAAGATTTCTCTGAAGATACATACCGTACATTAATGGCTGCCGATAGTGCTGTCATGCTGATCGACGTTGCAAAAGGTGTCGAAGCGCAAACGAAAAAACTATTTGCCGTATCTAAAGAACGCGGTATCCCTATCTTTACCTTTGTAAACAAAATTGACCATTTCGGTCGCAGCCCATTTGACTTGATGGAAGAAATCGAGAACGTTCTTGGCATTCGTACATGCCCTATGAACTGGCCAATTGGTATCAACGGTGAATACAAAGGTGTATACGATAGAGAGCACGAAACTATCGAGCTATTCGCAAAAGACGAAACACATGGTCAAGAAAAGTTAGCCTCTGAAAAAGGTGCTTTAACGGATCCTCGCATGAAAGAATTATTAGGTGATGACGTATACCAAGCATTGCTTGATGATATTGAATTATTAGACGTTGCTGGCGATCCATTCGATTTTGATAAGGTTCGTGCAGGCGAATTAACGCCAATGTTCTTCGGCTCTGCTATGACTAACTTTGGGGTAAAACCATTCTTAGAAAAATTCTTAGAACTAGCTCCATCCCCTGCTCCACGACAAGCCGTAGAAGAAATGGTGCAACCTACAAGCGAAGACTTCTCCGCCTTAGTATTTAAAATCCAAGCCAATATGGACCCTAATCACCACGACCGTATCGTATTTATGCGTATCTGCTCTGGTAAATTCGAAAAAGGTATGTCCGTATTGCATCGCCAATCTAACAAAACGATTCGCTTGTCTCAGCCTCAACAATTCTTGGCCACAGAACGTACCATCGTAGAAGATGCCTATCCTGGCGATATTATTGGTGTCTTCGATGCTGGTACAATGGGCGTAGGCGATACACTGTGTGCTCAAAAACACAAGGTAACATTTGGGGACTTCCCTGTGTTCCCACCAGAATTCTTCGCCCGCGTATCTCCAAAAGATACTATGAAGCGTAAGCAATTCCAAAAAGGCATGACACAATTGGCTCAAGAAGGTGCAGTTCAAATCTTTGAACAACCAGGTGCCCTCGACTCCTTCGTAGTTGGTGCCGTAGGTATGCTTCAATTTGAAGTTTTAGAATACCGTTTAAAAAATGAATATGGTGTTGATTTATTAAATAATACATTGCCATACAGTGTTGCCCGTTGGATTGATGGTGAAGTAGATATTGCGTCTTTAAAAGGTGTAGATAATGCGATGATTGTTAAGGATAATCGCGATCGTACGGTAGTGCTTATCTCCAATGAATGGCAAATGGGTTGGGTTCAAGAGCGTAATCCTGATGTTACATTCTTAACAACCCCAAAACTTCATCACGAACTATAGTATTGGCATTTATAGCTTATCTTTCTAAATCTATACTTCGCACTTCTAAATGCGAGATGTACTATGTAGCAGACAGTGGCTTAACTGCAAACCTCAATAGTTAAGCACACTATAAATCCTCAGATAATAACAACTGGAATATATTTCTCAATATATAAAAATTAGAAATATATTCCAGTTTATTTTTTTTATAATAGGCAGGAAAATCACAGAATTTAGTCGAATACATATAGTATGATTATGTAGAGAAGTGATTTATACTATTACTTTCTCGTATTTTTGTATATAATATAAATATATTATAAATAGATATATATCTAATATAGATATATAAAACCTAATGGTTTTACTGTTGTTGTGAGTGTTGAAAATAAATAATATATAATTATTATGCCTTATATATTCTATAGTTTTTTTCGACCATTCATGATACCATAAAATATAAGTTTTATTTTTTATTTTAAAGGAGTGATTTTATGCCACTTATTGACTTAGCGTTAGTCAACGATGTATGGACCTTGAAACTGTCCATGATTCAAACTGTAGGCCTCGCTGTAATCACGTTATTCATTGGTACTTGGATTAACAAGCATTCCAAGTTCTTACAACGTATGTGTATGCCTGCACCAGCTGTAGGGGCTTTGCCATTTGCATTCTTAACTGCCATTCTTTCTTACTACAAGATTTTGAACATTACCTTTGAAGGTTCCCTACAAACATTCTTAATGCTTGCCTTCTTTACCACTATCGGTTTGATGGCTTCTTTGAAAGTCCTCAAAAAAGGCGGTATCTTCATTATCTTCTTCTTCCTCGCTTGTGCAGTATGGATTGTTGTACAAAATACAGCAGGTATTATGATTGCTAAAGCTTTAGGTATTGAACCAATCATCGGTATTATGGCTGGTTCCGTATCCATGATTGGTGGTCTTGGTACTGCTGGCGCCTTCGGCCCATATTACGAACAATTGCTTGGTATCCCTGGTACAGCATCAGCAGCGGTTGCAGCCGCAACATTCGGCATGGTAGCTGGTACAATTCTCGGTGCTCCTGTAGGTGAACGCATTATTAAAATGCACAAAGTTAAAACACCTTACGAAAATCCTGAGTTAATGGAAGATGAAGGCATCGACATGATCGAAGATCACGTTGAAAGTGGTGGCAAACAATTTAATTCTCAAGACCTTTTAACAATCTGTATGTGGATTGGCCTTGCATTAGGTATCGGTACTATCGTAAGTGCTGGTTTGTCTATCTTAACTCCACTACCTGCGTACATCGGCGCAATGATTTGTGCAGCTGTAATCCGTAACTTTGGTGATTTCACAAAAGCTTACAAAATCAACGATGCAGCTCTTGATGCAGTATCCAATGTAGCATTATCTCTATTCGTAACTATGGCTATCAATAGCTTGAAACTAGTTCAATTAATCGATCTTGCTTTACCACTTATTACAATCTTAGTTGCACAAATGGTACTTATCTGTGTATTTGCATACCTTATCTACTTCCTATTTGGTCGCAACTACGATGCAGTTATGCTTGGTTCTGGTGCCATCGGCTTCGGCTTAGGCGCTACACCAAATGCATTGGTTAATATGTTATCCTTAGCAAGTAAACATGGTCCATCCCCTCGTGCATGGCTTGTAGTTTCCTTGGTAGGTGCATTCTTAATCGACTTTGCTAATGCTTTCCTAATTACAACAATGGCTGGCATTCTTTACTAAAAAAAGGACCCATTCGGGTCCTTTTTTTATGAAAAGAGCTTATTAGAATGATATGTTATCAATCTAATAAGCTCTTTTTACATTATTCTATTTAATTAAAGCCGCCCATGCATTGGCTACATCAGCAAACTCTTGAAGGGTAAAAGTCTCCCCTCTTCGTTGCCCATCGATATTGGCTTTTGCTAATAGCTCTTCGATTCTATCTTTTGATAATCCCGTTGTTTTCATTGTATTAGCAAATGTTTTCCGTCGTTGTGCAAAACCAGCTTTCACCACTCGGAAGAATAGTTTCTCATCAATAACATCAACAGGAGGCTTGTCACGCAATACACAACGAATAACAGAGCTCGTTACAGCTGGAGCCGGTAAGAAAGATTTAGGCGGTACATCAAGTACAATATCAGGCTCAGTATAGTACTGTACAGCTACAGACAATGCACCATAATCCTTTGTACCTGGCTTAGCCACCATACGCAAGGCCACCTCTTTTTGCACCATTACAACAAGGCGTTCTATGGGTAATTTACTTTCCAATAGAGACATAATAATAGGTGTTGTAATATAGTATGGCAAATTAGCAACCACTTTAAATGGTTTATGGTTCATAATGGTTGGCACATCGAGTTTCAACACATCCCCATGGACAATACGTACATTGTCATAGGAAGCCAATGTAGTATCTAGAACCTCTAATAAGCGACGGTCTAACTCAATGGCCGTTACATCAGCACCACTTTGTGCTAACCCCTGTGTCAATGTGCCAATACCAGGACCTACCTCTAGTACAGGTTCACCAGGTGTCAATTCCGCAGCATGTACAATTTCGTCTACAATACCTCTCTTAATAAGAAAGTTCTGCCCTAATTTCTTACTCATTTTAATATCGAAGCGTTTACATATATAATGTACTACTTCAGGGCTTGCAATTACTGATTCTAACATCTTAACTCCTATTTTAACTATTTACAGCCTCTTCAAAAGCATCTCGACTTATACCATAGTGATTTAAACGGTATAAAAACTGTTTCCCATTGCCATAACCAATGCCTAACTTAGCCCCAATAACCGCACGGCGAGCAGCACTATCAGGCATGCCTGATAACCCATGACGAACTAGATCTACCATAGAAAATTCGTTAGATGATTCCAAGGATTCTACATGTAATGTGGATAAAGCCTTTCTAATGGATTCTGGAGATGCTTGTTCTATGCCAATATCATCATTTGCAAACGCTTCATCACGAGGGACAAAAGCATGCTGTGCATTAGGGAATTTTTTTGTTAATACACGACGAATTCTCTCCCCTGCTGTATCAGGATCGGTTAATATGATAATACCTCGCTTTTCATAAGCTACACGAATCATATCAATAACACCTTTACGAAGTGTAAAACCCTCTGTAGCAATACAGTCTGCTTCCACGGTTTGTGCAATACGTTGTATATCAGATTTTCCTTCTACTACGATGACTTGTTTAAGCATAGGTCCTCCTTTATTCTATTAGTACATTGTAACATATATATAACATTGCTTAAATACTTATAATCGAGTAGTATAGGTAGTGTAATATATAAAAGGAGGCCATTATGACCTTACAACAATTAAAGTATGTCACAACAATTGCAAATATAGGCAGTATTAGTGAAGCTGCTAAGAGACTCTTCGTGTCACAACCAAGTCTAACAAAGGCTATTAAGGAATTGGAAAAGGAAATGGGCATTACCATTTTCGACCGTACCAATAAAGGGATTACTGTTTCTAAAGAAGGGGAACGTTTCCTCGGCTATGCACGCCAAGTACTAGAGCAAGCCGCTTTATTGGAAGAGCAATATAAAAGCCAAAGCGGTGGTAAAAAACAATTCTCTGTTTCTACGCAACATTACTCCTTTGCGGTTAACGCCTTTGTAGAGCTTTTAAAAGGCGCAGGTATCGATCAATATGATGTATCCTTACGAGAAACTCAAACCTATGAGATTATTGATGACGTAGCTCATATGAAGAGTGAGATTGGTTTACTCTTCTATAATGATTTTAATAGACCTGTACTAGAGAAATTAATTCACACTAATGAATTAACATTTACAGAGTTATTTACTGCACACCCACATATCTTCATAGGCAAAAACCACCCATTAGCGAATAAAAAGGTTGTATCTATGGACGAATTAGAGGAATATCCATATATCTCCTTTGAACAAGGCGATCACAACTCCTTCTATTTCTCTGAAGAAATTTTTAGTACCGTTGTACGACCAAAACATATTCGTGTACGCGACAGAGCATCCCTCTTTAGTTTATTGCTTGGTCTAGATGGATATACCGTATCTAGTGGTGTTATCGATGAAGAAGTAAACGGAGAGAATATTATCTCTGTTCCTCTTGCTGAAGAAGGTTTAATGCATATCGGTTACATTACCAATAACAAAATGCATCGCAGTCGTTTAGGACAAGAGTATATTCAAGCCTTAGAACAGTATGTAGGCAACTACGGTAGACATATTAAACTACCTGAAACAAAGGAATAATATTGTAGGATTCTTGATTATATTTCAACTGCTCTACATAATAGTATAACTTTAAATAAAAGCACTCTCGATTTTGAACTGTACCTCGAAAAATTGTGTCCAATTTTTGGGGTGCAGTTCATTTAGAGAGTGCTTTTTAATATATGTAGGAAATCTAACTGCTAACAACTAAACCAAAGAAAAGCATAAGATAGAATAAGATATGCCACAACTGAGTTGATACTATATTACTTTTACATCTCGATATAACTGAAGCGCAAAAATAACTCTCTGATATAACTTAAAACTATATACAACATTAATATATTGATATTTTTATATATGCTCATCCTTAGTTATAATAAACCTATCGAATCTATCGGTTTTACCGTTTATATAAGGAGGATTATATATGTCCAAACAATTAGCACCATTTCATTTTGATATCGTAGGTTCTTTCCTACGCCCTGCAGAATTAAAAGAAGCTCGTGAAGCTTTTACAAAAGGAAATATTACAAGAGAAGAGCTAACAGCTGTTGAAGATCGTCTTATTACAGACCTCATTCAAAAACAAAAAGCTGCAGGTCTTCCTGTTATTACTGATGGTGAATTCCGCCGTGCATACTGGCACTTAGATTTCATGTGGGGATTCAATGGCGTAAAAGAAATTGAACTTGAACACGGTTACAAATTCGTTGGTCAAGAAACAGCGCCAGGCTCCCTCGCCCTTACTGGTAAAATTACAGGTACTAACCATCCATTTGTAGAACATTTCAAATTTGTAAAACAATTTGAAGATGAACATACTACAGCTCGTCAAACAATTCCTGCTCCATCCCAATTCTTAGCCGAATTATTCCGCGAGGATAACGGTATTACAACACGCTCCTTCTACCCTGATTTAGAAGAATTAATTCAAGACATTGCTGCTGCATACCGTCAAGTAATTAAAGACCTCTATGAAGCAGGTTGCCGCAACATCCAATTTGATGATTGCACTTGGGGTATGTGCTGTGACCACGCTTACTGGACTGGTCGTCAAAAAGATAAAAGTGTTACTATTGAAGGCGAAACAGCTAAGTACCTACGCTTAAACAACTTAGCGCTTGAAGGTCGCCCTCATGACTTAGCGTTCACAACCCATGTATGCCGTGGTAATTATAACTCTACTTGGGCTGCTAGCGGTGGCTATGAACCAGTTGCACCAATTCTATTTGCAAAAGAAAATGTAGATGCTTACTACTTAGAATTTGACGATGATCGCTCTGGTGGCTTTGAACCATTGCGTGAAGTGTCTCCTAATAAAAAGGTCGTATTAGGTCTTATTACATCTAAACGCCCAGAATTAGAGGATAAAGAAGTTATCAAAGAACGTATCAAAGAAGCTACAAAATATATTCCGCTTGAAAGACTTTGCCTATCCCCTCAATGTGGCTTTGCATCTTGTGAAATCGGCAACCAATTGACCGAAGAGCAACAATGGGCTAAACTTGCATTAGTTAAAGAAATAGCTCATGAAGTTTGGGGTGATTAAATGAACGAACACACAATATATTTAGGGGGCGGTTGTTTCTGGGGCCTTCAAGGGTATATCAGAAAAATCTCTGGCGTGATTTCCACTGAAGTAGGCTATGCCAATGGTCCTACGGAAAATCCAAGTTATGAAGATGTCTGTCATGATAGCGGTCACGTGGAAGCAGTAAAGGTTACATACGATGCAGATATACTTTCCTTAGATCACTTAATTCAATACTTCTTACGCGCTATCGATCCATTCAGCATTAATAAACAAGGTGGCGACGTAGGCATTCAATACCGAACTGGTATTTACTATATAGATAAAGCCGATAAGGCTATTATTGAAAGTACTTTAGCTCGTGCGCAATCCTTCGAAGGAAAGCCCTTTGCTATTGAAGTATTACCTCTATCTAATTACTATTCTGCAGAGGAATATCACCAAGATTACTTAGATAAAAACCCTACTGGTTATTGTCATATTCCACTAGGCCTATCTGATGAACCACTTGTAGATGATAACGCCTATAATAAACCTTCTAAGGAAGAGCTCAAGGCTTTGTCTCCACAGGAGTTCGAAGTTACACAGAACTCTGCTACCGATGCGCCGTTCAGCCATGATCTAACTGATGAATTCAAACCAGGACTGTACGTAGATATCACTACAGGAGAACCCCTCTTCGTGTCCGCCCATAAATTTGAATCTCACTGTGGTTGGCCTAGCTTCATAAAGCCAATCGCAAAGGATGTTATTAAATACTATCAAGATGACTCTCATGGCATGAATCGGATTGAAGTTCGCAGCCGCATTGGTAATGCCCATTTAGGCCATGTATTTGAAGATGGCCCTAATGGTTCATTGCGCTACTGTATCAATGGATCATCTTTACGATTTATCCCTAAAGATGAATTAAAAGGTACAAAGTACGAATATCTAATTCCATATATCGAAGACTAAAAAAGGACGCCTTAATCATAAGGCGTCCTTTTACTATATCTATTGTGATTACTTACTGAGCTAAGTAAGTACAACAAAAAAGAGGATATATCTTATAGATATATCCTCTAAATCATCATATTAGTCCAATACGTACACTGTAACGTCTTGGCGACCAAAGTCCATAGCCTCACCATAAGAGTCCATTACAAGGTCAATTTTGTTACCCACAATGGCACCGCCTGTATCGGCAGCAATAGCTTCACCATAACCAGGGATAAATAAACGTGTACCCAATGGAATAACATCTGGGTCAACCGCTGCAATACCGCGTACTGCAGGTACACCCGTTGCCGTAATACCAGCACCATCACCATCGCCAGCAAGGTAAGCAGAAGCTTCCATTACGATAGCACGAGATGAGCGACCAGCAATATTACGAGATGTAGTCACTTCACGAGTACCTTCTTTAATAATAGTAGGTACCATTTCGCGTTGTGTTACTTTAGATACGTCATTAGTCTTAATAACTGTACCATTACTATATAATGTTTCACGTTGCACTCGTTCTAAACCAGGTTGACCAACTTGAACAACCTCTTCTTCACCTTGTGCCATTGTATCATCTTTTTGTCGAATTACTTGAATAGCAATTTCTTGATCTACAGTAGACAAGGATCGACTAGTTACTTGTGCAATTGTAATATGTGTACCACTTAATACAGAACCATTTGCATCGCCTACTACAGCGTAGTTAGGCATTTTGAAACCAAGTTCATTAGCAACGCCTTGTGCAGTTGTTTCTGTTGTGAAAACAGCTCTAGTCTTACCATTAACAGTTACATAAACTGGAATAGCACGTACAACAGTTAATGTTGTACCATTTTGAACAGATGTTGAGCTGGAAATAACTTTATCATTTGGATTTAATTTAACCCCAGCGTCGCGTACGATACCTTCGTTAGAATTTAAATGTGTTCTAACAGTGTGTGCTGCACCATCTACCATAACGGTAACGGTTTTATCATTATAAGAAAAACCTGTCATAGTTACAGCTGTTACAATCAATCCAGCAACAACAGACGAAATATATCGTTTGTGTGTCTTATGAATTCTCATATTGTAATCCCTCCTGTAATGTAATTATTCTACTACAGATAGATATAACCTGTCAAACACCAAGGGTTAACAATAGGAGATAAACCTATGTAAATTATGACTTTTTATTAATATAATTTTCTATATTTTTACAAAAAGTCCACTGCATACGTACATATCTATATTTTTTAATACTATACAATATATTCCGAATTGTGTACATATATACGATACCACTACCATATATAGTATGCTAGGATTTTTTATAACATAAATTGTATTTTTATGTGTTTTTCAATTGTTACCAAAATTTTCTACATATCAGAAAACTTCATTTTTATCTCATTTTTAAATATGTATACATGTAAAAAAGCCTGTAAAAACAGGCTTTTTCAGTATTATATAAATGCATTAAAATTCATCATTCAACACTATGTGTGAATTTCATCATTTATTCATCTTAAACATTGGTTGTAAACGCTCAATGACGGTCATCGATTCCTTGTGTTCTCGAGCAATAGCTTCTTTCATAAGTTCCTCTTGAGCAGAAATTGGATGTTCTCTATCATTAATTTTACGATACGAGCCATCTGCTCTCATAATATGAGCTTTTAAGGTATCTTCTAAATATAAATCTAAAATACCTTTAACGCGCTCCTTATGCCGTTTATCTTCAATAGGAATCATAAGTTCTACACGTTCATTTAAATTTCTCGGCATCCAGTCTGCACTAGATAGGAATAGACTTTCATTCCCCCCATTATGGAAATAGAATAAACGATGATGTTCTAAGAAACGCCCTACGACGGAACGAACCGTTATATTATCACTAACACCTGCAATGCTAGGCCGTAGTGTACAGATACCACGAACGATAAGATCAATACGAACACCTGCAGCAGAAGCTTCATATAGTTTAGCAATGACTTCTTTATCGAGCAAGGAATTCATTTTGCCAATGATATATGCCTCTTCTCCCTGTTTTGCGAATTCGATTTCACGGTCAATCAATTCCATTATCTTTTCCCGCAAATTTAAAGGGGCTACAATAAATTTATTCCAAATTGGAGGATCGGAATAACCAGAAATTAAATTGAAGAAGCGAGATGCATCGTCGCCATATTCATCATTACATGTGAATATGCCACAATCCGTATACATCCGTGCTGTCTTGCCATTATAGTTACCTGTAGCTAGGTGAACATAACGCCTAATACCCGCATCTTCCCTGCGAACAACCATGGTAATCTTGGAGTGAGTTTTAAGTCCTTTCAAGCCATAAATAACATGGCAGCCAGCCTTTTCTAGGCGGCGTGCCATATGAATATTATTTTCTTCATCAAACCGTGCTTTAACCTCCATAAGTACGGTTACTTGCTTGCCATTATCAGCCGCTTTTATAAGCGATGCTATAATAGGCGAATCGCCACTGACGCGATATAATGTTTGTTTAATAGCCAATACATCTGGATCCGTAGCTGCTTGTGCTATAAATTGTTCTACCACCGCAAAAGACTCAAAGGGATGGTGAACAAATAAGTCTTGCTTTCCAATAACAGAGAATAGACTTTCCCCTTCGTGCTCTACTAATTCACTAGGAAGTTTAGGTTCAAATGGAGCATAACGAAGATGATCGAGACCTGGATAGTTGCAGAAATCAAAATACATACGACAATCAAGATGACCATCTATACGATATACGTCCTTTGGCTCTAATTCAACACTAGTGAGCACAAAGTCCAATAGATTATCCTTTACATCACCACAAACCTCTAATCGTACTGCATCACCACGACGTCGACGACGCAAAGATGCTTCTACCTCAGAAAGCAAATCTGTTGCTTCTTCTTCATCAATTTCTAAATCCGCATCACGAGTAATACGGAACACCATAAAATCTTCTATACCATAACCTTGGAAGAATTGAGTAGCATAATAGGTAATCACATCCTCCAAATATACAAAACGATGCTCTTTATTACTACGACTAGGTATTTCAATGATACGATTTAACACAGACGGAATTGGTAAGATTGCGATTTTATAATCTTTTGTACCATCTGGCAATACTTGAAAAATACGTATAATGGCATTGATGGTATGGTTTGTTAAAAATGGAAATGGGTGTCCAGAGTCAACGGCTAGAGGTGTTACAACAGGGTAGATATGTTCTTCAAAATAGTGACGTAACCAAGCCTTAGATTTCACATCTAACTGTTCTGGATAGGTAAAATAAAATCCATGAGATTCTAATTCAGACAATACATTCTTTAAATATGTACTTTGCATCGATACGAGGCGCTGTACAGACTCATCAATAGCCTTTAACTGTGCCTTAGCATCCATATGAGCCGCATCGTACTTAACAATGCCATTCACAACTTGATGACGTAATCCAGCCACACGAATCATAAAGAACTCATCTAAATTAGAGCTAGCAATAGCAATAAATCGAAGTCGTTCTAATAAAGGAGTATTAGTATCAATAGACTCTAATAAAACGCGCTGATTAAACTTTAACCAAGATAATTCACGGTTAAAATAATACTTTGCATTACTGAACATGACGATCCCCTCCCCTTACTAGTACAATTTCCATACCAAATACCTCTGTAAAATATTCCGAATCACGGTCAAAGGTCCACCATTCTAATGAAATATCCTCATTAGTACGACAGAATACATAAAGTACATTATCTCGTTCTTCTAATGTTACTTCAGAGATTTTTTGGTTACTACCTGCATCGAGTGCACAAGCAACCCGAATGATGGCTACCAGCTTGGTAACTTGAATTTTTTGTAATTCTGTTAATGCATTGAAATATGCGTCGTCATCATTTGGAGTTCCCTTGTAGTGGTAATACACAACATTAGCAACTACTTGTTTTTCTTCTTCTGAAAGGCCAAATATATCTGTCCCCATTACAATATGATACGCATGCTCTCCATGATTTCGTAAATTAACGAACTTGCCTACAGAACAAAGAATGGCTGCAATACGACATAGATAGCCCCACCGTTCTGGTAAACCTTTATGTCGCAATGCTTTACAGAATAAGGAGCTAAATAGCTCTACCTCGGCATCATGAATTCGGTCTGTATGATATCTTGCAGCAACAGCACGCGCTAACTGTGCATTTTGTTCACGCAATTGATACATAAACGGATTATTCTCGGTTTCCACACCGTAGAACCAACTAATGCCTTGAGAGAATGAAAAGCTACTGAAAATTAATGATTTAGGCTCTATGGCCGTAATGATTTCATTAAATAAAATCATGGTAGGCATTAAAATATTGGCCTTATATTCAGGTAATTTATAACGATTCATCAACTTGGTAGCTGTCACACCGTCAAAAGAATTGATAAGCCCTTTAAATCGTTCTGGCTCAATAGTAATAATGTCTTCTTTATTATTTTCTTGCCCCATTAAATGAGTCATATATTGCGCCTCATCACCAGATAAGACGATACTATTAATATTGAAAGTTTGTAATTCTTCACGAAGAGGGCCAATCATACGATGTAAGTATTCTGTAATAGCCCTTGGGAATGATATGGAAGATCGTTGATTTCGATTAAATGACTCCATAACCCGTAAGGACCCACTATGCATATTGCGTTGGAACAATAAATTCTCACCACGCCAAACCGTTAAGCCTACCCCACCAGATGTAATATCCAAGAATAATGTTGCCTTAGTAGGATCTGTCAGTTTATATTGATGCGTCATCTTGTAATATAACAAAGCATATTTGTAATATACCTCTTTCGGCATATCGATGACCTCAACGCGCATCCCCGTTTGAATATAGATTTGATCTAGAATACTACGACGATTAGCGGCTTCGCGTATTACGGTCGTACCATATAGTTTAGAACGACTCACGCCATAATCTGCCATTAATTGCTTATAACCTTTTAAAATATGACAGATTTCTTCAATTGTTTTAAAGCTCAAGCGAGATGTTTGAAATAATTCTTCCCCAAAAGTTACCTCCCGCGCCGCATAATCTATAACACGTACATCATCTATGCCTTTATATTCTAATATGGTAATACTCATGCTACTGGATCCCACATGTAGTACTGCATATCGTAATGTTTTTGGTAATGCCATTATGCCTCCTTACGAGATTCATGCCATTCTATTTCTAAGGATTTCTCGAATTCTTTTTTAAATGATTTTGAAAGTTTTTCTACCGCCGTTCTAGTGACACTCACATCGCGTCCTTCTAAATAGAACACTTTTATGACTACACTAGTGTATTTAATATTTACCTCTAACTGTTTGATAAATTGTTCATGGCTTTCATCAAGAGCCTCTGCAATCGCTAAAATAATAGAAAGCTTTTGACCTAATGAGCGTTGTTCTTGATCTAACAATTTACCATATAAGAAATTCTTATATTCCTTTGGCGTCAATCCATGAGAATTCATGACTAAGAATGCACTAAACGCCTGTTCAACATGAGAAATCCCATATAAATTACTATTGACGAGCATATAGCAGCCATGACGAGCATGACTATAATAATTAACTCGTTTACCTATATCATGCAACAGTCCCGCTGCAATCAAACATCGTCTAAAATTCTTATCGGCCTTATGGAGTGGCTCTAATGCATCATATAAAGTAGTAGCTAATTTCGTAATATACTTAGCATGCACGAGCTCATGCTTTGTCATACCTAATAGTACATTCTCTGTAGAATGAACTAGAATATCATCGATTATAGAATTTCCGCCTAAATAGTACTCACCGTAATAATCGTAGAATAAACCTTCACGCAAACCACAACCGCCTACAACAAGGGTCTTAGCATTTACATAGTTAAACAGCTCATCCACTATGGTGAGTCCTGCAATAATAATATCTGCACGTTCCGATGATAAGCCACTAATTTTTTTACGGGCCTCTAAGGATTTACCTTTTACATCTTCTAAGATTTCGTGAAATCTATGATATGGTAACTCATAGTTATGTAGTTTCGTAATGGGATATGATAACTTACGTTGATCTATTTTTGCAATATTACGAGCTGTACCGCCAATACCTAATAGAGGAAGCTTCACATTATGAAGCCAATAATGTTCCTTAATGGTTTTCTTTACGGCCTTCGTCATTTTTTCTAGTTCTTTAGGGGTATACTCATCGCCCTTTTGATAGGTTCCAGTTAAGGTAAGTGCCCCTATAGGTAGACTAACAGCTTTCACAATATGTCGATTTTTTACTAGCGTTACCTCTGTACTAGCACCGCCTAAGTCAAAAATAATAAAATCTTTAAGGCCAATCGTGTTGATAACCCCAAGGAATCCAAGGCGCGCCTCTTCTTCACCAGCAATACATTCTAAATCTAGACCTGTTCGTTCTTTTACGGCTTTAATAAAAGCATCCCCATTTTTAGCTAGACGTACTGCAGCCGTAGCAACAGCTTTTATGGTATCTACCTCCATAGCGTCAGCCATATGAACAAAGCCTTTTAAAGCACGCAGAGAGCGCTCCATTGCCTCATTTGTTAACTCATGAGTGCCCCACATATTTTCACTTAAGCGGACACTCTCTTTTTCTTGATATATGAGACGATAACTACCGGTCTTAGAAATCTCATAAATGACAAAACGAACGGAGTTGGATCCTAAATCTATAAATGCAATACGTTTCATGCTACTAACCTCGACTTACTATAGTTCAGTATGAATATACTTTAGTATACCATAGAAAAACGCGATTCTCACCGCTAAGGGAGAATCGCGTTTTATAATTGATGATTCTGAATAGATATCCTAAGAATTAGAACAATGTCATTAGACGTTTACAATATTTTATTTACCAGCATTTATGTTGACTAACATCAAAATTATTCAATACCAAATACACGTTTACCATTATTATAGGTAATCTCACAAAACTCATCTACATTCATACCTTTTAGTCCAGCAATTTCCTCTGCTACAAACTGAGTCTTGCTTGGGTCATTGCGACGGCCTCTAAATGGTGGTGGTGTCAAATATGGGGAATCTGTTTCAATAAGAATTCGATCTAACGGTACTTGTTTAGCTACTTCTTTAAGGTTTGTAGACTTAGGGAATACTACAGGGCCCGCAAAGGATATGTAGAAACCTAATTTAATAGCTTCTTTTGCCATTTCCCAGCTACCAGAGTAGCAGTGGAAAATGCCCCAATTATCCTTACCTTCATTGCGCAAGATATTCATAATATCGCCATGTGCATCGCGGTCATGAATGATAATTGGTAAATCTACTTCACGAGCAAGCTCTAATTGACGAATGAATACGCGTTTTTGTGTTTCACGGTCAGAAAAATCGTAGTAATAATCTAAGCCAATTTCACCGATTGCACGTACTTTATCATTATTAAGGGCTTGATCTTTATAGAACTCATAGTCTTCTTCTGTAAAATCTTTAGACTCATGAGGATGTGTACCTACAGCGGCATATAAACAATCATACTGTTCCGCCAAAGCTAGTCCTGATTCAACAGTACCTCGGTCGACCCCTGGAATCATAATATATTCTACGCCTGCATCAAAGCAAGCTTGTAACATCTCATCACGGTCGTTATCAAAACGACCGTCATTTACATGAGCATGTGAATCAAAGAGCTTCATTATTTAACCACACTTCCTGCTGGTAAAGATTCGATATTTGTTACTTCTAAATGTTCTTCCCAATCAGATGCGGACAAAATCATACCATAAGACTCAATGCCCATCATCTTTTTAGGAGCCAAGTTAGCCAAGTAAATTACCTTTTTACCAACCATAGCTTCTGGTTCATAATATTGAGAAATACCGCTTAATACCGTGCGTTCTTCAACACCGATATCCAATACAAATTTCAATAATTTCTTGGACTTAGGAACCATTTCACAGCTTACAACTTTTGCTACACGAAGATCTAATTTTTCAAAATCATCGTACGTAATATTTTCTTTTAATGGTGGAATATTAGATGTGTCTACAGCTTCTTCAATCTTCTCTTCCACAACAACTTCTACCATTTCAGGAATTTCAAAACGTGGATAAATAGGATCACCTTTTACAACTTTTGTACCTGTTGGAATTAAGCCCCAGACTTTTGCATCCTCAAGAGTAGCATCTGTAAAGCCTACAAGTCCTAATTGGTCCCAGATTTTGGGAGCACCTACAGGGATGACAGGGCTTACTATAATTGCAATGATACGCAATGCTTCTGCCAAGTGATACATAGCAGATTGCAAGCGCGCTTTATCATGAGCATCTTCAGATTTAGCCAATACCCAAGGCATTGTTTCATCAATGTATTTATTCATGCGACCAATAAAGGCCCATACGGATTTAATCGCTTTATTAAGCTCCATATTTTCCATAGCCGCTTCAAAATCTTTTGCAGTTTGAACGGCTAATGTGGATACATCACGATCCAAATCGTCCATATCATCGCATTTTGTAATCACACCACCATGGTATTTTTCAATCATCGCAATGGTACGGTTCAACAAATTACCTAAGTCATTAGATAAGTCCGCATTGATTTTTGTAACAAAGTTAGGCAATGTAAAGTTACCATCATTACCGAGCGTAATTTCACTCAATAAATAATAACGCAAGGAATCTGCCCCATATGTATCGATCAATGGAATAGGATCGATAACATTACCTAAGGATTTACTCATTTTAGTGCCGTCAACAATCATCCAACCGTGGCCAAATACCTTTTTAGGTAATGGCAATTCAAGACTCATGAGCATCATAGGCCAAATAATTGTATGGAAACGTACGATTTCCTTACCTACTAAGTGAAGATCTGCTGGCCAGTATTTTTTGTATAATTCGCCATCCCCATCAAATGGAGAGAGTGCACTAATATAGTTCACTAATGCATCGAACCAAACATATACAACATGTTTAGGATCGAATGGTACCTTGATCCCCCAGTCAAAGGATGTACGAGAAACAGCCAAGTCTTCAAGACCTTGTTTTACAAATTGAATCATCTCGTTACAACGAGATTCAGGTTGAATAAAATCAGGGTTTTCTTCGATAAATTTCAACCATTGATCTGTATATTTAGCGAGTTTAAAGAAGTAGCTTTCCTCTTTAACCTTCTCTACAGGTCGGCCACAATCTGGACATGTATGATTTTCACCAAGTTTTTGCTCAGTCCAGAATGTTTCGCACGGTGTACAGTACCAACCTTCATATTCAGCCTTGTAAATATCGCCTTTTTCATAAGCTTTTGTAAAGAGTTCTTGCACTACCTTTTCATGACGTTTTTCAGTAGTACGAAGGAAGTCATCGTTAGAGATATGCATCTTTTCCCATAATGCCTTAAAGCCATTTACGATATTCGTAGTGTATTCAAGAGGTGTAATACCTTGCGCTTCTGCAGCACGTTGAATTTTTTGACCATGTTCATCAGAACCAGTCAAGAAACGTACATCATAACCAGCCAAACGCTTGAATCGAGCGATTGTATCAGCTACAGATGTACAATACGTATGTCCAATGTGCAACTTAGCACTTGGATAATAAATTGGTGTCGTAATATAATACGTTTTTTTTGTGTCTCCCATGATGAGCCTCCTTCTAACCTTCGAATGGGAAGGTTTAACATTCTACAATATTATATACATCCCGGCGGGAAACGTTAAAACGCTTTGCCACCTGGCGAATTGCTTCTTTTTTAGGTATCCCTGTTTCTACAAGGGCTTGTACAGCATCTACATACGATACTGGTTCATCCGAAACAGCACTAGCATCAGACTCTACTGTATCAGCACCACCTACAATGAGGACGAATTCCCCTTTATACGTGAGCTGTTCCAAATCATTTACAAGGCTCTCTAAATCGGTGCGCACAAAGGTTTCAAACTTCTTTGTCAATTCTCTTGCCACCGTGATAGATCGATTGCCAAAGGCTTCATACATATCTTGTAAGACCTCTTGCAAACGATGAGGTGCTTCATAAAACATCAAGGTTCCCGTTACTTGTGAAAGTCGCTGTAGTTCTTCAACCCGATGTTTGCCCCGTTTAGGTAAGAATCCGGCAAAAGCAAAGGATTTAGTATCTAAGCCTGATGCAATAAGCGCTGTTAATGCCGCATTAGCACCTGGCAGTGGTACCACCGTTATACCTGCTTCAATCGCTTTT
Organism: Veillonella dispar; assembly: GCF_900637515.1. Taxonomy (NCBI): domain Bacteria; kingdom Bacillati; phylum Bacillota; class Negativicutes; order Veillonellales; family Veillonellaceae; genus Veillonella; species Veillonella dispar. The sequence continues at coordinate 1,393,226 of NZ_LR134375.1, forward strand.
ATTACTAGGTCAGCCCCTGGATCAGATATAGCCGGCATGCCTGCATCACTAACGCAAGCAATAGACTGTCCTTCTAACAAAAGCTCTATAATATAAGCACCTTTTTCGTCCTTATTATGTTCATGATAAGAAATCAAAGGCTTCTTAATGTCAAAATGTTTTAATAATATGCCTGTATGGCGTGTATCTTCGGCAGCGATAGCATCTACTTCACCTAAGATACGAACTGCCCGATAGGTCATATCTTCTAAATTACCTATCGGTGTAGGCACTAAATATAAGATGCCCCATTCGTTATCGTTCATACCAAGAGGACACCTCCTTTGTGTACACATTAGGCTTTTCATAAACGATTAGTGGTGGCTCTAACACAAGACCAGCCTGACCTTGATAGAGAGCCTCTATTAGTACAAGTTTCGCAGGTTTATCTATCATACCGTGAATAAAGCGAATTCGCTTAGCTTGAAAGTTAGCTATTTCCAGTTCATGCAGCACATATTGTAAGCGACTAGCACTATAAATCATCCACAAGCGCCCTTTGCACTTAATAAAAGATTGTACAGCCTTCAAAACATCTTCTAATGTGGTATGTTCATCATGCAGTGCTACAGCCCGCTCTTCAGATGTAGGCTTTGCCCCACTTTCACAATCATAAAAAGGAGGATTTACAATAACACCATCAATGGGTTTATCTTGTACATCGCGGTACGACATGTGCCGATAATCGCCACATACCATAGTTACCACATCTTGTTTGTGATTATGCGCTACACTGCGCTGAGCTAACTCGATAAGAGTTTTATTAATATCAATGCCCGTTATATGGCCTGCCCCTAAGGACGTACCTATGAGCGGCATAACACCTGTTCCCGTACCAAGGTCAACATAGGAATGCCGACCATTGAACTGGCAAAAGTGAATGAGTGCAATGGCATCAAAGGAAAAGCGAAACATATCCGTGCGCTGATAAATCTGTAAGCCATCTATAATTAAATCATCAAGTCGTTCTTGATCATTCATCAGGCAATGCCACCTCGGACCATTTCAAATCAATGGTGCGACCTGCTTCAAGCTGTACCTTTACAGTATGCTTGTGATGATTTACCTTCAAGACCTTACCGATGCCTTCATCGGTGACGACCTCCTTACCAATACCTGGAGGCGCCACATCTTGAGGGGCTTGAGGGCGTTCCTTCTTCACATATAGGTCGCCACCCTTTTTATACAAATCATCCTCGTAATTGAGGCAGCACATCAAACGACCACAAACACCAGAAATCTTCGTAGGGTTTAGGCTCAAGTTTTGATCCTTAGCCATGCGAATCGAAACAGGTGTAAAATCACCTAAGAAATTAGAACAGCATAAAGGTCGGCCACAAGCGCCGATACCATTGAGTACCTTAGACTCATCACGAACGCCTACTTGGCGCAACTCAATGCGCGTTCTAAATACTGTTGCTAAATCCTTAACAAGCTCACGGAAGTCGATACGACCATCCGCTGTAAAGAAGAATATAATTTTATTCATATCAAATGTGTATTCCACATTGATAAGTTTCATAGGTAACTTACGTTTACCAATTTTTTCGAGACAAATTTCAAAGGCTTTTTCTTCCCGTTCTTTATTCTTCTCGATTTGTTTTAAATCTTTTGGTGTTGCCTTTCTAATAACAGGCTTAACAGGAGCTACAACAGTGTCTTCAAAGACCTCTTTAGGTCCGATCACAACAGTACCGTATTCGACGCCACGTGCCGTCTCAACGATAACCCCATCACCAACGGATAGTTCTAATTGTTCAGGCAGAAAATAGTAAATCTTCCCTGCCTTTTTAAAGCGTACGCCAACTATGGTTAGCATTTAGTCCTCCTCCCGAGCATCATGAAGGGCGATACAAAGACCGTCCACCACGAGAGCGGTTTTTATATGTAAACGCAAAGCCCGTTCTGCTTGCAATGTTTCGGTAATAACCTTAGCCAATGCTTGCATAGACCAGCGCGGTAATAATCGTAATAATTGAGTTTTGTACATAGGTACTTGTAATTGTCCATCTTGTGCACCCATCTTAAGAGCCATCATATCTCTACTTACGAGACGCAACCAGTGCATCAACTCTGATAGGCTTTCACGAGGCAAACTTTCACAAGCTAAGGAAATCATAGAAAACCATCGCGTTTCAAAGGCAAGGGTGTCCATTACCTTAACGGCTAACTCAAGCATTTCAATGCGACCTTGCGTAGCCAATTTTTCTACTAACTGCGGATTACCATGACCGGCTAATAAAGCTTGTTCAATATCACCTGTGATGCCACGCTCTACGAGGGCTGTGCGAATCGTATCTATATCAACACTGTTAAATCCTACGCCCATACATCTTGAAATGATGGTTGGCAATACAGTATTAATCTTGTTCGTAATAATAATGAAATATACCTGCTCAGGTGGTTCTTCAATGGTTTTTAGCATAGCATTTGCCATGACTGCATTGGCCGTGTGAAAGTCCTCCACAATGACAACGCGGTTACCATTCCCCGCTACTGACAGATGATCTTGCAATAATGAATACCACTGCTCTACCTTTAGTGTCGTCTTCATAGGGCGAATCCAAAAGGCATCTCCCTTATCCATATAGATAGGTAAACCTTCTGCTTCGATGCGTTTTTCCATCTCACCATTGGCAAGACGTGCTTCTTTTACATCTGCTAAATACGCTTCTCCCTTTGGTTGAGAAAATACTTGGCGTCCCAACAATAGAGACGCTAGACCTATGGCCATATCTAGCTTACCAAGACCTGCTTCACCATAAAACAAAAGGCTATGCGGTAATGCATTACGACTTACAAGTTCCGATAGGTGTGCCTTGATCGAATCTTGACCAATTATAGAATCAAAATATGTCATAGCTCCTCCTATCAATACATGCTCAATATTAATATTATATAAGAAAAAGGCGACTTTTAAAAGAGTCGCCCTATCCTAAGGTAGTAGATTTACTACTGCTTGATATACATCGTTATGAATTTCTTCAATAGTGCGTAATGCATATTGACTTGCATTGTCTTTAGTTGCACAAGGAATTCGGTGCCATCCGTAGCGTTTTACTAGCTCTTCATAAGCATCGTGAACAGCTACTAAATACTGATGATTTCCTTCATGAATATCCCCTGTATTACCTCCCGTTTTACCAGTGCGCTCTGCCATAAGGGCTTCACTCACTTCAAGAGGCATGTCTAAGAGACATACCGCATCAGGTGTAGGCAAGCCAAATTTATTAAACTCAAAGTCTTCAAGCCAATCTAAAAATGCAGTACGTTCCTTCAAATCGTCATATTTTACCATTTGGTGCACCATATTAGATGTAGTATAACGATCTGCAATAATGATACCACCATTTTTATAGAACTGTTCCCAATCAGTTCTAAAGGAAGCAAAGCGATCGATAGCGTACATGGAGCTTGCCACATAAGGATTTACATCATGCACATCTTTGCCAAATTCTCCAGCTAGATACATTTTTATAGGCATAGCAGCACCGCTATCATAATTCGGAAAGCTTACAGATTTAACTGCATGACCTTCCTTGGTTAATCGCTCTACTAATAGTTTAGTTTGTGTAGCCTTACCGCTGCCATCTCCACCTTCTAGTATGATTAAAGTCCCCATAATTACTCCTGTAACACCCAAATTGTTTCCAATGTCATATCATCAGCCCCATTCGGTACATAACCTAGAGCCTTACGATTCTCTATATATTGTAACACAGACTCACTAATCACTTCACCTACTGCTACACAAGGAATCCCTGGAGGATAATAAGCAATTGTCTCTCCTGCTATACGATGAAGTGCGTCTTGTAACCGTACTTGCTCCCGATTGGCATACATAGCATTACGAGGCGTTACTCTTACAATAGGCTCAGGCAATAAAGCTGAATCTTTGCTAAGGTTTTGCAAATTCTCATCCTTCGTATCATTTGATTCATGAGATGTACTTAACACCGTATCGCTGATAGACCGTACTGCTTGAATAAGAGCAGTTATTGACTCTTTTGTATCGCCAATGGTAATGAGTACTAGTACATGATGAGCTTGTACTAACTCCACCTCAATACGATGTTCTCGTAACATCCGTTCAAATGCAACACCTGTAAGACCTAGTTCTTTAGCATCGATGAGTACCTTGGTACAGTCATAGTTTACCACTCGATCTTCTATGTCTCTGTATTCCATAGTAGTAATACCTGAAATCTTATTGAGCTCATGACGCAAATATAGGCTCAATTCTACGGTTCGACTTATTAGCGCCTTACCTTCGGTGGCTAATTGATGACGCGCCATATCTAAGGAGGCAAGGAATATGTAATTGGGACTAGTGCTTTGTAGCATTTGATGCATTTGCGTAATGCGACGCTGATTGATTTTATCCCCTTGGCCTAATAGCCAAGAGGTTTGCGTCAAAGAACCTACCGATTTATGCGTGCTTTGTGCCACTAAGTCTGCACCTGCCGCAATGGCTTCAACAGGTAAATTTTCTGAAAATGGTAAATGAGGTCCGTGCGCTTCATCAACAAGAACAACCATCCCTCGTTTATGCGCTTCTTTTACGATCTTTACAATATCTACACCTACACCATAATAGTTTGGATACACTAAGAGAATCGCCTTAGCCTCTGGATGAGCATCCATGGTTTTAATAGCATCCTCCACTGATACACCTATAGGGATACCCCACCGATCATCAAATTGGCAGTCCATATAAACAGGCTTCGCACCAGATAACACTAATCCACTTATAACAGAGCGATGTGCTTCTCGAGGAATGATAATCGTTTCATCAGGACCTACAGTCCCCATAATCATCGCTTCAATTAAGGCCGTAGTGCCATTGATGGAAAACCAACAGTGATCAGCGCCATATAACTCAGCTGTTAAGTCTTGTGCTTCCTTTAATACCCCTTCTGGTTCATGTAAGTCATCTAAGGCATACATAACACCTAAATCATATGGCAGTGCCGGTCCCATCCAGTCTTTTAGTAACTGAGGCGCTTCAACACCAATCTTATGACCAGGTGTATGAAAAGGCACAAAATGTTGTTCCTTATATGATTCTAAAGCCTCTACAAAAGGCATTTTCTCTTGATTGCTCATATATACCTCGTAAAAAAGGCATGAATCTCAATGAGACTCATGCCCTTTTGCATGTTATTTATCGCTGTGGACGACGCTTAGGATTAAACAGATTCATCCCTTTGTCTATGCCCACCTCTAAAGTACCTAATACAGCCTTTACTGTATCTTTGATACCTTTTTGTACTTTCTCTTGTGATTCTTCACTAAATGGTGCTAACACGTGGTCAATGACAGTCCATTGTGGTAATGGACGACCAATACCTACGCGGAAACGCGGAAAGTTTTCTGTGCCTATATGGGAGATTAAGGATTTAATCCCATTATGCCCACCAGAACTACCATTTGGTCGAATACGTAATTTGCCTACCGGTAAATCCATATCATCATAAATGCAATACACGTCAGATGGGTCAATCTTATAATACCGCATCAACGGACCTACAGATTCACCACTGGCATTCATAAATGTTTGTGGCTTTACAAGCAATACCTTCTCACCATCTACAGTAATACTGCACACCTCTGCACGTTGTTCCTCTTTCCAAGGCGTGTGAGGTACGCTATCGGCAATGGCATCGATAACCATAAATCCAATATTATGTTTTGTCGCTTCATATTGCTTGCCTGGATTACCAAGGCCTACTACTAATTTCAAGAATCACCTATTATTTATCAAATAAATTACTTACTGAAACTTCATGAAAGATACGCATAATTGCTTCGCCCAATAATGGAGCTACAGATAATTGCGTTACATTGTCTAATTTGCAATTTTCTGGTAATGGCATTGTGTTTGTTACGATTAGCTCTTTAATGTTAGAGTTTGCAATGCGTTCACTTGCTGGATCTGTTAATACAGCATGGGTAACAGCAGCCATAACAGATTTTGCACCAAATTCTTCTAATGCTTTAGCGCCTTCTACAAGGGAACCTGCTGTATCTACAATATCGTCAACGATGATGCAGTTTTTACCTTTTACATCGCCAATAAGATTCATAACTTTAGCTACGCCTGGTTCAGGACGTTTTTTCTCGATAATTGCGATTGGCGCACCGATGCGGTCAGCCAAATCACGAGCACGAGTTACACCGCCAAGGTCTGGAGATACAACAATCACATCTTCAAGATTTTTTTCATTAATGTATTTAGCTAAAATGGATGCACCATATAAATGATCTACTGGCACATCAAAGAAGCCTTGAATTTGACCTGCATGTAAGTCAATTGTTACAAGACGTGTAATACCAGAAGTTTGCATCAAGTTTGCTACTAATTTTGCAGTAATTGGTTCACGGCCACGAGTCTTACGGTCTTGGCGAGCATAGCCATAGTAAGGTACTACAGCAGTAATATGGCGTGCAGAAGCGCGTTTTAACGCATCAGCCATAACCATTAATTCCATCAAATTGTCGTTTACAGGATAGCTAGTTGGTTGAATGATAAATACATCTTTGCCACGTACGCTTTCATCAATCATAATTTGTACTTCGCCATTGTTAAAGCGACCTACAAATGCTTCACCTAAAGGCAAACCTAAATAATCACAAATTTCCTTTGCCAATGCAGGATTCGCATTACCTGTGAAAATTTTAAGTTTTTTGCCGTCTTCAAATGCCATTTTGTTACCCTTTCATTTGTTCCTATACTGGTTACTTATCCATAATCATCCATTACAGATACACACTATTGCCTTTTTATTGTATACTATTTTGCCCTAATTGTGTTAAAAAATTATAATATTTTTTTATTTCTTTTTGAAAGTATCATCAGTTACCCAATTTTCTTTCACAATTTGCTTGCTACGGCCTACGGCTAACGCCTTATCTGGTACATTTTTAGTAATGGTAGAACCTGCACCTACATAGCTATAATTACCTACTGTTACAGGAGCTACTAAATTACTATTACAGCCTACAAAAGCACCATCGCCAATTGTCGTACGATGTTTAACTTTACCATCATAGTTTACAGTAATCGTACCGCAGCCAATATTAACACCAGAGCCTACGTCGCTGTCGCCGATATAGGAAAGATGTGGGAACTTAGTACCTTCCCCAACATTGGAGTTTTTAACCTCTACGAAGTTACCTACATGAACCTTATTACCAAGCACGGTATTAGGGCGCAAGTGAACATATGGACCTACATCTACACCGTCTTTTACTTCGCAGTCATGACCATATGTGAAGTGGATAATCGTATCATTACCTACTTTTACATTCGTCAAACGAGTATGTGGACCAATTTCACAGCGCTCACCAATGACAGTATTTCCTTCGAGGATTGTGCCAGGATGCAAGATTGTATCAGCTCCTACTGTTACCTCTGGAGCTACATAAGTATTGGCTGGATCAATAATAGTAACACCAGCTGTCATTAGCTCAACATTTTTACGATGTTTCAAAATAGCTTCGGCTTCCGCTAATTGCAAGCGAGAGTTTACGCCTAGAGACTCTTCAAAGTCTTTAGTCATATAAGCGCTTACCTTGTCGCCACCATTTACAAGAATACCAACTACATCGGTAATATACAATTCACCTTGTGCATTATCATCAGATAATTGATCTAAGCAAGGCCATAATTTTTGACTATCAAAAGCATACATGCCTGTATTAACTTCTTGAACAGCTAATTCCTCTGGTTTACCATCTTTTTGCTCTACAATGCGAACTACAGAGCCTTCTTCATTGCGGATAATACGGCCATAACCTGTTGGATTCGGCATATGAGCTGTTAAAATTGTCGCTGCTGCACCAGAATTTTTATGTTCTTCTAACAGTGCTTCTAAACTTTCTTTTGTAACAAGTGGTGTATCGCCACAAAGTAATAAGATAGTACCATCATAATCGCCAAGCACTGGTTGAGCCATTTTTACAGCATGACCTGTACCATTTTGCTCTTCTTGACGAACGAATTCAGCGCGGTCACCCAAGTAATTTTGAACAGCATCACCGCCAAAGCCTACGATAACCACATCGCGATTTGTACCGATAGACTGAACCGTTTCAAGAACGCGCTCTACCATCGCCTTACCGCCAACCTTGTGCAATACCTTTGGCAATTTAGACTTCATGCGCGTGCCCTTACCAGCAGCTAAAATAAGGCTTGCAATATTCATAGTAATCTCCTATCTGTTATCTCTCATATATCTGACTTTTTAATAGTACTTACATCATATTAGCCCATTGTCCAATATGCGATCTAAAGTCATTATATCTAACTATAATGTATCTAATATTAATTGGTTATTCTTCATCAAATACTGGTTCTATATTGATTTTCTTTGTATTTTCATCAATCCCATAGAACGTAAATAGTGATTCATAATCATCGATTAATTTTGGATTTGGCTCTGCCGTTGCTACAAGAACACCGGTCCCAACAACGACACCACTCATTTCTAAGACAAGTTCTTTAAGACCTTTTGCAGTGCCCCCTGCTTTCATAAAATCATCGATAATTAAAACCCTAGCATTGGGAGGAATCGCTCTCTTTGTTAGCGTCATCGTTTGAATACGACCAGAAGATCCTGTTACATAGTTGATACTAATAGCAGACCCTTCTGTTACCTTACTATCACGACGAGCAATGACGAGAGGTTTATTGAAAGCTCGTGCTACCATGACAGCTAACGGAATCCCCTTTGTTTCAACGGTCAAAATATAATCAGGGTTGCGGTCCATAAAACGGGTCATAATGATTTCCCCAAGGCGTGTCATTACATGCCAATCATATAAGATATCAGACATATAAATAAACCCACCAGGAATAATACGATCTGGCTCCATCAAGCGAGTTTGCACATCTCGTAAAATATCATTAGCCTGAGTACCCTTACGATGAGGAATAAAACGCACTCCGCCTGCTACGCCAGCTACGGTTTCTAATGTACCAAGTTGAAAATGCTCCATAGACTGTCTCACACAGGTTAAGTCTTCACTAACTGTAGACTTTGCCATGCCAAAGAAGTCACAGAAATAATTTAAAGGAATCAATTTTTGCGGTGAATCAACTAACAATTTAGTCATTGCCACCATGCGTTCCACACGCCGTACTTTATCCATAGAATTTCCTTTACCATTCATCATATAACTATTGATTACACTCATGTAACAAATGTCATGAGTTATTTCAAATATATCTGTGTTTATTATACCATAATTTCCGAATATTCGAGGTTATAGAAACATTATAATTCGGCAAAATAAAAACTCTCTAGTCCTCATATAATACTGTAAGTTTAGACCTTATAGTCTATTACACTATTATATGTACTAGAGAGTTTTTATTATAAAACGTAAACCTTCACAGTTTGACGACCAAACTGCAATGCTTCAGAACGAGAATCATAAGCTAAGTCAATTCTATGACCTTTGATAGCGCCACCAACATCATCAGCTACAGCATAACCATAACCTTCAATGTATAATCGCGTACCTAATGGAATTAATTTTGGATCTACAGATACGATGCCCTTCTTTAAGCGACTACCTGTAGCCGTATAATTACCATTGCCAGGATCTTGAGCAGAATAAGCACTAGCTTGCATAGTTAAAACGCGAGAGTATTTATTTGGTACACCATTATGACTTAATTCTGTACCATGTCCACCATAACGAGTCTCCATCTTTTCTAAAGCATTCATCGTACTAGGACCAACGCGACCATCTACAGCGAGTCCCTTTGACTTTTGAAATTTCCGTACAGCTTGTTCCGTATTATGACCGTAAATACCATCTACAGAATCATGTAAAAAACCTTGATGCTTTAACATGGTTTGCACCTTGCTAACATGGTGCCCCCGTTGTCCCCGATCAATCGTTTTTGCCAATGATACGGAAGATACCATTGTAGTCATACAAACAAGCGTACATGCGATAATTATTTTCTTAACCATATACACCTCACCTTACATCAGTAGTATACTATACAGTTTTAAATAATCTATAAACCATATTGAGATAGCAATACAAAAAATGCATATATAATGCACGTTTTTAACTATATCTCAAATCTAGTACTACATATATATCATAGAAATATAGTATAGCAATGAAAAATCTCCATTAAAGTCTACCTAATCAAGTAAAGTTTTTACGTTTTGATTTTATAGACAGTCAATAATGGAGACTTTTATAATAACTATTTAATTTTAGCAGTTATGATATACACCTATATGGCATTCCTTACGCTTAGCACCAATAATGCGTAAGTAAATATAGCCAATAACGGCAGAAATGATGGAACCTATTAATACGCCACCCTTAGCCATCTCTTGAGCATGACCTGGATCAAAAGCTAAAACAGAAACAAATATACTCATAGTAAAACCAATACCACATACAATGGAGGTACCATAAATAAATTTCCAGTTAGCTTCTGCTGGCATAGGTACAATACCTAACTTGATCATCCCAAACATAGCACCAAAGATACCGATTTGTTTACCTAAAATAAGGCCTAGTGCAACACCTAAAACAACAGGATGTGTTAAATCTGCTACACCGAATCCAGCAAGACTTACACCGGCATTAAAGAAAGCAAAAATAGGAACAATCACAAAGCTTACCCAGTTAGATAAATAATGTTCCCAATGTTGCATTGGTCTAACATATTTACGACCAATCTTACCGCGTTCTGGAATTGTCATCGCCAAGATTACACCGGCCATAGTAGCATGTAATCCAGAGCGAAGTATACAATACCATAGAATCAAACCAAGAATGATATAGGATAAAGATCTAACATAACCAGACCGATTACAGTAAATCAATAAACCCGTTACAACAACGGCACCAAATAAATAGAAAAGATTCAGATTTGATGCATAGAATATAGCAATAACGATAATAGCAATCAAATCATCAATAACAGCTAAGGCGGTCAAAAAGACCTTCATAGAGTTAGGAACTCTAGATCCCAATGCAGTTATAACACCTATAGCAAAAGCAATGTCTGTCGCTGTTGGAATAGCCCAACCATGAACATACACTTCACTAGAGCCTGCAATAAGATAATAAATAATAGCAGGTACTAACACACCAAATAATGCAGCAATACCTGGCATAATACGCTTTGCATTCGTATTAAGCTCGCCACTTACCAATTCACGCTTTACTTCTAACCCAACAAAGAGGAAGAAAATCGCCATTAATGCATCATTTACCCACTCCATAGTTGTTAGTGGACCTAGTTTCAAATTAACAAGTGACATATACTGTGTCGCCAATGGAGAGTTTGCTACGATTAATGCAATAAGTGTAGCTCCTAGTAGAACAGCAGTCGCCGAACCAGGAGAACGTAAAAATACAAATATCCGTTCCATATGATTCCTTCCTAATATAATACGTTCATTATTTATGCTTAAAAGTTCTTATTTTATATGCCAAAATTAAAACTATAGCACCTAATAAACCAGAAATAATAGAACCTATAAAGATACCAATTTTAGCCATTTCTTGATTAACACCAGGTGGAAATGCCAATGTAGCTACAAATAAGCTCATAGTAAAACCAATACCACAAACGATGGCAGTACCATAAACCTCTGGCCATGTTGTATTAGTAGGCATCTTGATAATCTTAGATTTAACTAAAACGAAAACTGCAGAGAAAATACCAAACTGTTTACCTAAAATAAGGCCTAATGAAACGCCTAGTACAACAGGATGGAATAAATGATCTACTGAAACATCAGCAAAGGATACCCCTGCATTTAAGAAACTAAATAAAGGAATAATTAAAAAATTAACCCAATGCTTCAGTTTATCTGCCCATTTATGCATAGGATATACTGTTTCACCATCGAGTTTACCTGTTGCAGGAATTGTCATAGCTAAGACAACCCCAGCAATAGTTGCATGAACGCCAGACTTTAATACAAAATACCAAAGAACTGCACCCAATACACCATATAATACAGGTCTCACATACCCCTGTTTATTAGTATACCACAATGCGCCTGTTACGATAGCAGCACCAATCAAATACGGGAAATCTACGCCGGCACCGTAGAAGATAGCTATAACGATAATAGCAATTAAATCATCAATAACAGCTAAGGCAGAAAGAAAAGCTTTCATAGCTTGAGATACACGTTTACCAAGCATCATAATAACACCTATGGCAAATGCAATATCTGTAGCTGTTGGAATCCCCCATCCATGGGTATACTCAGGGACAGAACCAGCAATTAAGAAATATACTAAAGCAGGTGTAACAACACCTGCAAAAGCAGCTAAGAGTGGTAATACTCTTTTTGAATTTGTATTCAATTCGCCAGAAATCATTTCTGATTTAATCTCTAGCCCTACATATAGGAAAAAGAGTGCCATTAACCCATCATTAACCCATTCCAGTATATCCATAGGTCCCCAATACACATGCATTAAGGCGAAATACTGTTCTGCTAGAGGAGAATTTGCTGTAATAACACCAAGAATAGCGGCAAGTAAGAGCATAATACCGCCAGATGATTCAGACTGAATAAATGCTTTTATATAATTCATAGTAACTACCACTTTCTCAATTATAAATATAAATACAGAATTTTATACATAAAAACTATTTATTTAAATTTATTATATCATTTCACTTCGAAAATAATCAATAAACTAATGATGAACCATGCGGATTAAGTCTAGAGTAATCAAACATTTGCGACATACTTATACTTATGGAGCAAGCTAATAAAATACTGATTAATAATTATTCTCTCTGATCAGAGAAATTAAGAATCCAATAAGTGGAATGCTTAAACAAATGGCAGCTATACTATTTGTGATTGGATTAGACCAAAGAGGCACAATAAAACCTAGGAGAACTAAAATACTATAAAGGATAGGTTTACGCCAAACATGTTGTATCTCAACGGGTGCTCTAGATTCCATAGCACGAGATTTAACAAATTTCTTTATAATAGTCATCATAATGCCTGTTATAATACCTATAATAAGAACTATATCCCAGATGGCCCATAATATTTTAAGCACCATTGTATTATGATTATGAATATGGAGATTAATCATTGTAGTCATACCAGTAAAATACCATGGTATTGTTTTTGTAGAATACATATCCTTAGCAGAATCAGCATGTAAATTAGCATAGACAGGCTGTCCCAAAAACATAGCAGGATCATCATCATTTTCAGCACCTAAATAAAATGCATAGTGATGGTCATTAAATTTGGATGGATAATCAATAGATATAAGCTGACGATCTGGATAAGCTTTCATAATGCGAGAAATAGCTTCGGATGGTTGTAAAATTTCGGATTGATCCGATGAAAGCTCTTGCTTTGCAGTATGTAGTACATCTGCATTATAGCTGTCATTGGCAATAAAAAATCCACCTATCCATACACCTGTAATACATAAGATAAATCCCCATACAGTAGCAACCATTGCAAACTCTCGATGCAATGAACTTAATTTCATATGATTTGACAATACTGCAGATTTTGCAAAACTTTTACGAAATGGACCATATAAGAAAATACCAGAAATAATCGATAAAGCACATAAAAAAGATAAAATTGTTACAATATAAATCCCAGTTTTTCCGAGATCTAATCTTGTATGTAGTTGATGAAGCGTATGTAATACACTTCGAACCCAAGGATGAGCAGGTGTTTCATGATGGGTAGTAATGAGAGCCTTTGTTTCAGGATTATATAATGCATAGTCCCCTCCCATACCCATACGTGCTGGAGGTGCTACGGTAGCTGATGATTCAATAATACGATACCGTAAAAGATGTGAAGCACCCATGGCAGGAGAAATATTTAAAATATCCTTTGACGGATATTTTGCCTTAACTAGTAGAGCCCCTTCATCAGCATAATCAAAAATAGGTGTCTCTTCTTGCCCCATAGCCATTGAAGATGAGGTATGGTTCGTGCCCCCTTGAGCCCACGCATTTAATTCAGTTCTGAACATGAGGATAAGCCCTGTAATACAGAACATTAAGAAAAATATCACAGAAACTATAGATAACCATTTATGGATTTTATAAATCTTAGACATACATATGCCTCCTTCCTCATTATTTTATACATCTATTCTTATATCAGTACAATACAGATACTACTATAGGTATTGAGTATATAAACAAGCTCCACTTGAATGAACATATTATAGTATGATA